>JAKMFM010000194.1 GCA_022425445.1 Planktomarina sp. | reverse complement strand
CGAACATGTAAAAGCTCAAAACGCGGGACGAGCCGAAGGGGCCGCCGTTGGTCATGATTGAGATCAGGTCAAATGAGCGAAGCGAGCCTATCACCGTCACCACAAAGGCAATGAAGGTGGCAGGGCGCAACTGGGGCAGAATGACATGCCAAAGCATACGCAGCCCCCTGGCCCCATCCAGCCGCGCCGCCTCGATTTGTTCATGATCCACTGAGTTCAATCCGGTGAGATAGAGGATCATACAATAGGCCGTTTGTGGCCATATCCCAGCGGCGATAATGCCATAGGTGGAGAGGGTGGGATCGCCCAAAACATTGATTGGCTCAAAGCCTATGAAACCAATGATCCCATTGAACAGCCCGTATTGTGGATCATAAAACCAGGTGAACACGAGGCCCACAACAATTTGCGAGATCACAAAGGGGAAGAAGAATAGAGATTTATACAGGCGAATCCCGCGCACTGTTTGATTGAGAAATAGGGCAATGAACAAGCCAGCCGGAATCGCCGCAAGATAAAAGATCAACCACTTCAGGTTGTTCCAGAGTGACGTGTTGAAGGCTCGGTCGCGGGTGAGTAGCTTCTCGAAATTGGCCAGGCCAACATAATCCGCATGGGTGGCCAGTGTGCCCAGCCCATCCCATTTGTATAGAGAGATACGAAAACTCTGGAAGATTGGAAAAATCACATAGACCGCGAACATTATCAGCCCCGGCACCAAAAAAAGCCAGGGCGTCACCGCAATCTCATTGCGCCTATACCAGCCCTGTTTGGACAGCGGGGGGTGGGTTTGAGGTGTTGTGGCCATGCGGGCGCCTCCGCGAGTTGTGAAGGTCAAAATCAGCACAGAGAAACGTCGCTTTGGCGCTTGTCACTGCTGATGGTGAGGTGGGATGCACAGAGGTCCGTGCATCCCATGAGTGAGTAAATACCGCTGAGCCCGTGGGGGCCCAGCGGGGTGTCTTAGTATACGTCCTGACGTACAGATTCCAACCGCTCGAGGATATCATCCAAGTTGTCTGGGAATACCATGAACTCCTGCATACCTTCCATGGCAGCTTTGGCCATTTCCGCAGGGAAGTCGCGGTCAAAGAACTGTGCAACACCGCCGGGGCTGTTGCTGGACAGCATGGTGAAGCCTTCGTTCAGGAACTTGTCATCATCGATGGCGGCTGCGGAGTTGATTGGCAACTGGCCAAGGTTGGCCCCATTGTTGATGATGGTCTGCTCTGCAGGGGACACCAAGTAGCGCAGGAATGCGCGCGCGTTGTCTTTGTTTTGCGCATTTGCGGCAATGTGGAATGTATCCGTTGGTGCATCTTCTGCCATGGCCACGCCTGGTGTGATGGAGGGGAACTGGTGGAAGTCAAGCTGGTCATCGGTCAGACCTGCATCACGGAGTGGCGCAACTGCGAAATTGCCTTTCAAGATGGCACCCGCTTCACCGTTCACCACGAAGGGCAGAGATTGCTGCCAATCTTTGTTTTGGTGGTCGTCAATAAAGGCGCCCATGCGCACCAATTTGCCCCAATTGTCAAAGGTTTCACGGACGCGTGGATCGGTCCATTCGATTTCGCCGCGCGCCATTTGCATGTGAAAGTCAAAACCATGGGTGCGCATGTTGAGATAATCAAACCATCCGGAAGCAGTCCAAAGCCATTTCGTGCCAATGGCATAGCATTTGCGGCCCGAAGCAATCATTGCTTCGCAGTTCGAAAGCATCTCGTTGAAGTCTGCAGGTTCGTTCAGGCCCAATTCTTCATAGATGTCTTTGCGGTAATAAATACCCCATTGATAATAGGTGTAGGGAACGCCCCATTGTTTGCCATCAATTGTCATCGCGCCCTTGGTGGAGGCCAGGCTGCCGGCAATGGCAGGCTCGTTCCACATGTCAGACACGTCTTCCAAGAGGCCTGCGTTCACATAGGGTTTCATGCGGTTTGCCGCGTACCATGTCAAAACATCTGGCGCATCTGCAGATAGAAAGTTACGGATCTGAGTCTTGTAGGCTTCGCGGTCAATCACTGTGGTGGTGATATTCAACTCTGGGTGCAACGACTGAAAGCGTGAAATCATCGCTTCCATGGTCGCGCGGGGCGCCGGGTTCGACGTATCGAGGTTGATCTTTAGGTTGCCAGTCAGTTCTGCAGATGCAGGCCCGGCCAGTGCAACGAGTGTTGCGAGCGACACAGCTGTCGCTTTCAAAATGGAACGCATGGTATCCTCCCTAGTGTTTTCGCGTTTTTGTTTCAAATAATGAAACTCGGTTTTACATATTGATATCTTAACCGTGACTCGCATATGCTTGTCAACAAATTCGTCGGCGTTGGCGTCAGAAAATCTTTCTGGCTGTGCGTTGATTTTCAAATGAAGTGAATTGGGCAAATATTGGGACTGATACTATAAATGTATGACGCACCGCATTCAGATGGAACCGTCGGCAAGGCGATGCAGGTCTTGGACCAAGTGGCGTCTTTTGAACGTCCGGTGCGGTTTTCTGAGTTATTGGCCAATAGCCCCTTTCCAAAGCCGACGCTATATAGGTTTGTGCAAACTCTAACCAATCAGGGGATGCTGGCCTTTGATGCTGAACGCCAAACCTATTCCATGGGCCTTCGGCTGGTACGTTTGGCGCACGCGGCCTGGCGGCACAGCTCCCTTGCCTCCGTCGCCCGCCCATTTATTGAGGCTTTGGCGGAGGAGATTGGTGAGGCGATTCACTTGGCGCAAATCGACAATGGCCATGTTCTATTTGTCGACAAATACAAAGCGACTGACAAATTTGATACTTTGGCGCAGGCTGGAAAAATAGCGCCGGGATATTGCACAGGTGTCGGGAAAGTGATCTTGGCCTTCATGCCGGAGCGCGCACAAAAACGCGCCTTGGAAGAACAATCTTTTGTTGCTTATACCCCCAATACCCATCGAAATCAGAAAACTCTGGCGGCGGAATTGTTGACCATCCGTGACGCGCAGGTGGCCTATGACCGCGAAGAGCATGAACTTGGAATCATTTCCATAGCCTGCCCGATTTTGACCGGGCAGGAGCAAGTTGTTGGCGCTTTGTCCATCGCCACCTCCACCAACCGATATGGTATTGATGAATTGAATAAACATCGGCCTGCTTTGCGTGACACCGCAAATTCCATTGGGGCCCAAGCAGAATTATGGCAGGTTCCGGTATGGAGCTGACCAATTGGGAGACGAGATAAATGTCTGGTGTAACTCTATCTAATATCACCAAAAAATA
>JAKMFM010000164.1 GCA_022425445.1 Planktomarina sp. | reverse complement strand
TTTGATCGAGGTCTTGTTGAACCAAGAATTGGGTGAGCCTTTCCGTCGGGACGCAATGAAAAAACCTGTTCAAGTTGCAGGCGTATCTTCGGCAGATATGGCGGCTGAATAAGGAGCTTCGGTGTGGCGGCATTTCGCGATATTCTTGCCGCCACCCTTGGCGCGAAACCAACCATTGTATTGAGCGAAGGTGCAGACCCGCGCGTTGCAGAGGCCGCAGTTGCGGCCGCTGTTGCCAATTTGGCAAAGATTATCTGCATAGGTGACCCGGATCTGGTAGAGCCCGCGCTTTCGGCTGCTGGCAGCGCAGGGGATATCGCCATTGAAGATCCTGCCAACAGCCCCAAGTTGTCGGGCTATATTGAGCAATATGTTAAAAAGCGCGCGGCCAAGGGCATGACACCAGACAAGGCGCGGCGAGAACTTTCACAGGCCAATTTTTTCGCCGCGGCGATGGTCGCGGCAGGCGATGCCGATGGCACGATTGGCGGGGCGGTTTATTCTACCCCCGATATCATCCGCGCGGCGCTCAAGGTGATTGGCACGGCGGAGAACACAAAGCTACTGTCGTCTTTTTTCTTTATGCTGTTCCAAGATCGCCCTGATCTGCCCAGCGAAGTGAATGTATTCACTGACTGTGGTCTGGTGATTGACCCAACGGCGGAAGAACTGGCTGACATTGCGATCTCTTCTGCAGAGTCGATGCACCGGCTCACCGGTCTGCAGCCCAAGGTTGCAATGCTGTCTTTCTCCACCCGCGGCAGCGCACAACACGGCAATGTAACCAAAGTGAGCAAGGCCACCGCTCTGGTGCAGGCGGCACGACCGGATCTTGTGGTCGATGGCGAGTTGCAATTTGATGCGGCCATGGTGCCATCGGTCGGCGCTGCGAAAGCGCCGGGCTCGCCAGTGGCTGGTAAGGCAAATGTTTTTGTCTTTCCGAATTTGGATGCGGGCAACATCGGCTATAAAATTGCGCAGCGTTTTGGCGGTGCCAAGGCGATTGGCCCAATCTTACAAGGCTTGGCAAGACCAGCAAATGATTTGTCACGCGGCTGCACCGCGGATGATATCATTGACATGATTTGTGTAACGGCAGCTCAGGCCGCCGTCCAAAAAAATACCTGAATTGCAGGCAATAGGGGGTCCTACCCATGGGATTTGAAGAACCAAAACTGAATTTGTCGCCCAAGGTAAGTGATGAGATTCGCAAGACCACCTGCTATATGTGCGCTTGCCGGTGTGGAATCAATGTCCACATGAAGGAAGGCAAGGTCGCCTATATCGAGGGAAACCGCGATCACCCGGTTAATAAAGGGGTTCTCTGCGCCAAAGGTTCAGCGGGCATCATGCAGGTCAACGCCCCGTCGCGTCTGCGTGCGCCTTTGAAACGGGTCGGGCCGCGGGGCTCCGGGGCGTTTGAAGAAATTTCATGGGATGAGGCGCTGCAGCTGGCACAGGATTGGTTGGAGCCGGTTCATAAAGAAAATCCCGAAAAATTGGCTTTTTTCACTGGGCGCGATCAATCGCAAAGTTTCACCTCCTTTTGGGCGCAGGGGTTTGGCACGCCAAATTATGCGGCCCATGGCGGCTTTTGCTCGGTGAATATGGCCGCTGGGGGCATTTACACCATGGGCGGTGCCTTTTGGGAATTTGGACAGCCTGATTGGGAGCGCACAAAATTGTTCATGCTCTTCGGTGTGGCCGAAGATCACGATAGCAACCCGATCAAAATGGGTTTGGGGCGGTTGAAGGAACGTGGTGCGAAGGTGATTGGCGTCAATCCGATCCGCACAGGTTACAATGCGATTTCCGACGAATGGGTCGGCATTACGCCCGGCACAGATGGATTGTTTATCCTCTCCATGGTGCATTTGCTACTCAAAGCTGGCAAAGTGGACTTGAATTATCTCGCTCAGTTGACCAATGCGCCGGCACTGGTGGACAGCACTGAGGGGCCAAACAAAGGTATGTTGTTGCGTGGCGCTGACGGCAAACTTCTGGTTATTGACCGCAAAACCAAAAAACCTGTGGCTTTTGATACCAAAGGGATCACGCCAGATTTGGCTGCCACTTACGAAGGGAATCGCACGGTATTCCAGCATCTGGCCGAGCGTTACTTGTCCGATGACTATGCGCCTGAAAATGTTGCCGAACGCTGCGGCATTTCCGCGGATCGTATCAGGGCCATTGCCGCAGACCTGGCGCGGGTCGCTTTTGATGAAGCCTTCGAGCTTGATCAGCCCTGGACAGATTTCCGCGGTAATAAGCATGAAAAGATGATTGGTCGCCCGGTGTCGTTTCACGCCATGCGTGGGGTATCGGCGCATTCAAATGGTTTTCAAACCTGCCGCAGCCTACATTTGCTGCAAATCATCCTGGGCACGGTTGAGGTGCCCGGCGGGTTCCGTTTTAAGCCGCCTTATCCCAAACCTGTCTCCGCGCATCCCAAGCCGCATTGCAAAGTCACCCCCGGCGCAGCGCTGGACGGGCCGCATTTGGGCTATGTGCAAGGGCCGGATGATCTGTGCCTGAAAGAGGATGGCAGTGCTGCACGCATTGACAAGGCCTACACCTGGGAAAATCCCATGTCGGCCCATGGTCTGATGCATATGGTGATTTCCAACGCCCATGCTGGCGATCCCTATAAAATCGATGTCTTGTTCATGTACATGGCGAATATGAGCTGGAACAGTTCGATGAACAGTGGTGGCGTCATGGAGATGCTCACCGATAAGGACGAAAACGGCGAATACGTCATCCCAAAGATCATCTACAGCGATGCCTATTCTTCGGAAATGGTGGCCTATGCGGATCTGATTTTGCCAGACACAACCTATCTGGAGCGCCA
>JAKMFM010000152.1 GCA_022425445.1 Planktomarina sp. | reverse complement strand
GTGGACGCATTGGCAAGGCGGATTTGGGGGCTCGGCTTTTGGCCTGCAACAACCCTCATGAAGCGGCTGTTATGGCGGACAAATTGGAAGAGCTGAACACCGAGCGGCGCAGCGTCGAGGCCATGGTCAGATTGGCCGCTCTGGAGCAGGCAGAAGCACGCGGGCTGGAGTCACCGCTGGCCTGGGCCGCGCAAGACGGCTGGCATCCTGGGGTGGTCGGCATTGTTGCCGCGCGGCTGAAAGAAAAAACCAACCGCCCTGCCGTGGTGATTGGCTTTGATGGCGACAGTGGCAAAGGCAGCGGTCGATCTGTCAGCGGGATTGATCTGGGTGCCGCGATCCATAAATTAGCGCGCGAAGGGCTGATCACCGCGGGCGGCGGTCACAAAATGGCCGCCGGCTTGTCACTCACCAGAGCGCAACTCGAACCGGCCATGGAAAGATTGGGGCAACTGCTGGATGCTCAAGGCGCTGGCGCGCTGGGCCCGGCGGATCTCAAAATCGACGGTACGTTGATGCCTGGCGGCGCGACGGTTGAGTTGATTGAGCAGCTTGAGCAGGCTGGCCCCTTCGGAGCGGGCGCCTCCGCGCCGAGGTTTGCTTTTCCCGATTGCACCATTGCCTTTGCAAAACCAGTGGGAGAGTCACATTTGAAGGTCACCCTAAGCGATGGGTTCGGAACAAAATTAGATGCAATTTGTTTTGGTGCATTTGATGGACCACTCGGCCCTGCACTGAC
Source organism: Planktomarina sp. (assembly GCA_022425445.1). Lineage (GTDB taxonomy): Bacteria > Pseudomonadota > Alphaproteobacteria > Rhodobacterales > Rhodobacteraceae > Planktomarina. Next base: position 5,465 of record JAKMFM010000152.1, on the reverse strand, counting down.
CGCGGCACAAGGTGGAAAACTGCACATCGCCGGGCGTTTGGAGATCAACACTTGGGGCGGGCGTTCACGTCCCCAGCTGCGTATCGAAGACGCCAGCCCCGCCTAAAACCATGCCAAAAACGTGAATGTAAAAACATCGCTAAAAAGTAAAGAATCGACTTGCCACCCGCCGCAGCTTTCCATAAATAGCGGCCTATCAACAGTGTCCCGTTCGTCTATCGGTTAGGACGTCAGGTTTTCAACCTGAAAAGAGGGGTTCGATTCCCCTACGGGATGCCATTGGCTTTCTGTACATTGTGACCCAAGATAAAAGCCGCGCGTGCGCGCAGGGTAATGTTGCGCAAAATTTTTCAACCGCCTTGTCGTTGCAAAAAAGCCAAGGGCGCGCCTTGGCATGTTATCCCTTCACTGGGCAGACTGCATGAAAAAGACCTCTGCGTAACTTAGAGCTGTCTCTAAACGAGGTCTGCGCCTGCCAAGGCGCCGGCGAGCACAGCCAAGTGTTGCAACCGGACGAGGATTGTAAAAGGCCCGCCAATCTCTTGGCGGGCCTTAAAGCTACTTGAAAACTGTCACTCAGGCGTTGCGGCGTGCAACCTCAGTCATGAACCGATCTCGGATGACAGCCGGATCTTTTGTGATGACGGGGACTTTGATATTACCGCTCTCACATTTGGACACAATCACAGTCATTTTCTGCGACTCAATGGCCGCTTTCAGCACCGCACCGGTTTCTTCGGCCTGACACTCAATCACCGTCTCGCAACCACAGGCCTTCGCCACAGCCGCCAAAGAGGTTTTCTGGCCCGCATAGGTGGGTTGATCCCCAGTGGAGCCGTAGCTGCCATTGTCGACGATCAAGAGAATGAAGTTATCGGCCACGTTATTGGCAATCGTAGGCAATGTGCCAAAGTTGGTCAGAACTGAACCGTCACCGTCAATGGAGATCACGGTTTTATCTTGAGCCAAGGCAAGCCCAAGACCGATGGATGATGACAGGCCCATGGTGCCAAGCATGTAGAAGTTGCTGGCTTGGTCGTCGATCATATGCAGCTCTTGGCTGGGCAGACCGATGTTGCACACAACCAATTGGTCACGCAAAATTGGGGCGATATCGCGGATGATTTCAGAACGGACCATATTAATAACCTCCCCAGAAGGTCGCATCAGTCAAAATTGCCACCGGTTTGTTGCACATGAAAGTGTATTTCAAAATCGCATCCAACTCCTCCTCATCACCTGACTTATGGAAGTGATAGGTTGGGATGTTCAATAGGTTGAGCAGAGCTTTGGTGTGCACAGCCATTTCGACCTGACACGCCACAGGCTCTTTCAATTCACCCCGATAAGAAATGAGCATTGGTAGCGGCATGCGGTAAAACTGGGTCAGGGTAACCAATGTGTTCACTGTGACGCCGATGGCCGTATTTTGCATGATAATAGCAGGACGTTTGCCCCCCATGAAAGCGCCGGCGCAAAGGCCCATGCCCTCGTCTTCTTTATTTGAAGGAATGTGATAGATGCTGGGTTCTTTTTCAACCGCGTCAATCACACCGCCAAGCTGTTTGCACGGGACGGTGGTGACAAATTCGATGCCATTTGCAACGAAATCAGCGACTATTTTTTAACTAACGGACATGTTGCTCCTTTCAGGGGATGAGAATAATTTTGGGCGCAGGGGTGTTGCCGCTGCGGATGTCGTCAAAGGCACTTTGCCCCTCTGACAAATGCCGGGTTTCGACCCAATCCAAAGGTCCCATTTTACCGGCAAAAATCGCCTCGCCGGTCTCTTGGAAGTCCTTGGGGGTATAGGTATAGCAGCCAATCAGAGTGATCTCATGCAGCGTCATACGGCGTACATCGACGCCACCTTCTCCCGAGCCGAGGCCAATATGCGAGATCACCCCACCTGGCTTGGCCAATTCACAGGCCGCAGCACGGGTGGCCGCATAGCCAACGCCGTCAATGACCAAATCGGCGCTGCCGTCTTTTGGTGCATCGGCATCTTTGCCATCGCTGGCTTTAAAACCATCCATACCCTTCAGTGTGGCCAGACGCAGCGGGTTGACCTCAATCAAAGTGATGTCTTGAACGCCCATTGCCCGCAAGCAAAGCGCCGCGCCAAGCCCAATGGCCCCGCCGCCAAGGACCACGCAGGTCAGATTCTCCACCGGATCATCTTGCAAGCGCAGGCCGAGGCGCGCGGCATGCCAGCTACAAGCCAAAGGTTCTGTCAAAGCCGCCGACGGCAAAAGCTCCGCCCGGGGCACCACCAGTAGATTTTCGCTGGGAATGGCCACCAGTTCAGCAAAGGCACCTGGACGCGGCGGCATAGAAATGATTTGGCGCCCCAAACAAATATTCGGTTTTCCTGATTGGCAGGCATGGCATGTGCCACAGCCATTTAGCGGGTTGATGGTGACCAACGTGCCGTCACGCTGCCCACCCACAATCGTCCCCGAGGCTTCATGGCCCAAAATAATTGGTGTCGGCCTGCGCGCATCATGGCCCAGAAATGCATGCATATCAGATCCGCAAATGCCTGAATATTGGATGCGAACCAGCTCCTCGCCTGCTTTGGCGATGGGGTCTGCCTGATCCATATAGGTGAGTGTCTCTACGTCCGTGTTTACCAGAGCCTTCATTTCGCCGTATATCCTCCATCTACAAATAGAATCTGTCCCGTCACATAATCTGAAGCGGCAGAACAAAGGAACATCATAGGCCCGTCCATATCACGCACCTGACCATTGCGCCCGATGCAGGTCTGCGCGGCATTACGGGCCGCAAGGTCGGGATCTGCAAAAACGGGCGCCGTCAATTCTGTTTGAAAGAAACCCGGCGCGAGGGCATTAGCTGTTATGCCATCCGTTGACCATGTCTCAGCCATTGCACGGGTCATCTGCTCAACAGCCCCTTTGGACGCCCCATAGCTGATACCATTGGCAAAAGCGCGGCGCGATTGCAAAGAGGCAAAATTGATGACCCGCCCCCATCCCTTTTCCCGCATCCCAGGCACCATGGATTTGGCCAAAAAGAATGGTGCGGCCACATTGAGGTTTTGCGTCACATCCCAATCGGCATCCGTCATCTCATCGGCTGGCCGGCGCGTGTTGATACCCGCCGCATTGATTAAAATATCAGGCGCACCAAAGGGCTTGGCCGCTTGCGCGGCCACATCGTCTAAACACGAGCGATCCGATAGATCTGCAGCCAAAATTGCAGTTTCGCCCGGGGTTTGTTCAGACCAAGCCGCAAGAGCGTCCACGCGTCGGGCAATCGCAACGACCTGCGCCCCATGCGAGGCGAGCAGGCTGGCCGCCCCCTGGCCCAAGCCACTGGACGCACCGGTCACAACGGCAATCTTACCCGCAACGCTGAACAATGACGCAGAGCTCATCGATTAACCCTGCGCTGACAGATCAAAGTTTTCACCCGGATAATATTTCGCCAAACGAATATCCGCGGTGCGTGCATGGCCTTCCATGCCCTCAAGCCGGGAAATGCGTGCAGTGGCAATGGCCACATCTTTGGCACCGTCTCGGGTGGCACGCTGCCAAGTGACCAATTTCATGTATTTATGCACGGACAATCCACCTGTGTATTTGGCCGAACGCGAGGTGGGCAAACAGTGGTTCGGACCCGAGGCTTTGTCGCCATAGGCAACCGTGGTTTCCTCACCAAGGAACAAAGAGCCATAGCAGCTCAAACGATCAAGCCACCAATCCAAATCACCGGCCTGAACGGTCAAATGCTCTGGCGCATATTCATCAGAGGTAGCAGCCATTTCTTCTCGATCTTCGCAGAGAATGACTTCTGCGTAATCACGCCAGGCCGCTTCCGCATTGATGCGATTAAGCTCGGGCAAATCCGCAATCAAGCCGGGGACAATTTCCAAGACTTTTTGCGCCAAAGGCTCATCATCTGTTACCAGCCATACCGGCGAATTATACCCGTGTTCTGCCTGGCCAACCAAATCGGTGGCGACAATTTCGGCATCTGCAGTGCCATCGGCGATCACCAAACTGTCGGTTGGGCCAGCAATCATATCAATACCAACACGGCCAAACAAAATGCGTTTCGCCTCGGCCACGAACTGATTGCCCGGCCCCACGATAATATCCGCCTCCGGCAGGCCGAACAGTCCAAAGGTCATCGAAGCCACGCCCTGCACGCCGCCCATGGCCAGAATTTTATCTGCGCCACAGTGATAGGCTGCGTAGATAATCGCTGGCGCGATTCCAGCGTCTTTGGCAGGGGGCGAACAGGCAGTGATATGCTGGCACCCAGCCACCTTGGCTGTGGTTACAGTCATAATTGCACTGGCGATATGGCTATAACGCCCACCGGGGATGTAGCAGCCTGCCGCATTGCAAGGGATGCTCTTTTGCCCCGCAATCAAGCCCGGTACGATTTCTGTCTCAAAATCAGTAATCGTGCCGCGTTGTGCTTCGGCGAAGCGTTTCACATTGGCATGAGCAAATTGAATGTCTTGTTTAAGCTTCTCTGGCACCAAATCACAAGCCGCTTGAATTTCCGCCTCAGTCAAGATCAGATTTCCATCATATCCGTCAAATTTCGCTGCATATTCAAGCGCGACCGCGTCACGCCCCGCTTCGATGTCATTGAGAATTTCCATAACCGTTGCGCGCACATCATCGCTGCCCGTCGAGGCGGTTTTCGTAGATTTTTTGAGATAGACCCGAGCCATTGCCAACATCCTTGAAAGCTATTTGTGATTTCGACTCATTGTGTAAGCGCTTGCATTTCACTATGCAAGCGCTTACATTCATCAAGAGCAATAAATGGGAAATTATCATGCGTGACAGCAATCGCCCCAGTCTCGAAGACGTTGCCGCATTGGCAGGCGTGTCAACCGCTTCCATTTCACGCTGCATAAATTCCCCCCACAAAGTGGCGGGGCCCACCCGGCAGCGGATTCAAAACGCCATTGAGACTCTCGGCTATGTGCCCCATTTTGGCGGCCGTGCTTTGGCACGAAATCGTACCAATACGATTGGTGCGATCATCCCGACGATGGATAACGCGATGTTCGCCAGCGGCCTGCAAGCCTTCCAAGAAACGCTCAGCGCCGCGGGAGTGACCCTGCTGGTTGGCAGCTCAAACTATGACCCAGACCAAGAATTCAAATCCATTCGCTCTTTGCTGTCACAGGGGGCAGATGGATTATTGCTGATTGGGGCAGCACGGCCCGAAAAAACCCAAGCATTTTTAACACAACATGCCATCCCGCATGTTTTGGCTTGGTGCTGTCCAAAAACAGGCCAGTCACCGAGTGTCGGCTTTGACAATCAAAAATCGGGCCATGATATCACAACGCATGTGTTGGCCCATGGGCATCGGAAACTGGCGGTTATTTGCGGCCTCAGAGAGGGCAACGACCGCGCAACCGCCCGCGTCATCGGCATAAAACAAGCCATCGCAGCCCAAAGCGATGCGCAACT
>JAKMFM010000144.1 GCA_022425445.1 Planktomarina sp. | reverse complement strand
CAGCTTAAGCTGTGGGAGAGTAGGTCATCGCCAATCCTGGATAGAATAATAAATATCTCTCAATACGATAACAAAATACAACCAACATAAAATCATAGCCAAACAATAATTGCGCAAACGCAATTGCAATTCCTTTACATTTGTAATGGTATGGCTCACGCAGACACAACGTGAAATGCTGCAATTGAAATGCAAGATAAATATATTAAAATAATTATACACGCCGGAGCACATAAAACAGCCAGCACCCATCTACAAAATAGGGTGCTTGAAAATGAAAACCTGGTTGTAAAAAGCGGCTACTCCTATTTGGGGCCCGAAAAAATTCGCGATCAGTTCGGAACATTGTGGCGCGCATTAGGAAGATCAGACACGCCGGATGAGCAGAAACGTAAACTTGCGGCTTTGGCGGCTGGCCAACCGCGGCTTGTGATCTCTGAAGAAAATATCATTGGCGGGTTTAAGGATTTGATGAACGGCCCCAATCGGGCAATCCTATACCCGAAAGCTGTCGAGCGATTGGCTCGACTGGCGCGGCTCGTCGCGCCCAATCCGCTGCATATCGCCATGGCCGTGCGGGAACCTTCCAGCTACTATGTCTCTGTCTACAATCAATTGCTGCTGTCCGGACGCTTTCAGACTTGGGAGCGGTTTTCAAAAGGCTTAGATCCGACGGCTGTAAAATGGTCTGATATTTTGCGCCCTATCGCCGAGATTCCTGGCGTGGCGGCGGTTTCGATATGGCGATATGAGGACTATCACAGGCTGTTACCGCAAATTTTGAACACGCTATTGGGCCAGCCGCGCCCTGACATTCCATTGCATATGGAAAAACGGATGCACGAGGGGCTTTCAGAGCGCGCAGTGCAGGCCTGTTGCACCTGGCATGCGGCGGGCTATGGCGGGTGCCTTGGTGCGGTCGCGCGGGAAGATTTCCCCGTTTCTGATGCCTATCCGAAGTTTTCGCCCTGGCCAGAGGAGCTGATGCGCGAAAGCCGAGCTGCCTATGGGCGCGATATTGAGGCACTTGGCCGAGCCGGCAACATCACAGTTCTCGAATGATGTGTTTCAAAGGGTTGAAACACCGGTCAAGTCAGCGTATTTGCGCGTAATCACAAATGTTCTGAGGATCATCATGGCGCGCACGAACCCATTTCAATTTATCCAGCAGACACGGGCGGAGATCACAAAGGTTGTATGGCCGACCCGCCGCGAGGTGTTGATCACCACTGCGATGGTCTTGCTTCTGGCGATTATTGCGGCGATTTTCTTTTCTGGCGTGGATGCTGTTATCCGCTTGGGGCTGCGCTCTGTCTTAGGAATGTTCTAAACAAGTCCGACGCCGGCTCTTGAAAATAGGGGCTATGGAGGGTACTGGGCTTACGAACAACTCACGGCGTGCGGCGATTCGGCCTCACGCCCGTTTTCATTTAGCGCCGAATGCGTTGACGTTTGAATTTTCGGGCCGGGCCCGATCAAGGTGAAGGGCCATACAATGGCAAAAAGATGGTACTCCGTAAGTGTTCTGTCGAACTACGAAAAGAAGATCGCAGAAACCATTCGCCAGTCGGCTATCGATTCCAATATGGAAGAGCAAATCGAAGAGGTTTTGGTTCCTACGGAAGAGATAATCGAGGTGCGCCGTGGTAAGAAAGTGACGACAGAACGTCGCTTTATGCCGGGTTATGTTCTGGTGCGGATGGAGCTGTCTGACGAGGCATATCATTTGATCACTTCTATTAATCGCGTCACCGGATTTTTGGGTCCGCAGGGCCGGCCCATGCCCATGCGTGATGCGGAGGTCAACCAGATCTTGAACCGAGTTCAAGAGGGTGAAGATACCCCGCGTACATTGATTCACTTTGACATTGGTGAGCAGGTTAAAATCAACGGTGGTCACTTTGAAGGCTTTGATGGCAACGTCGAGGAAGTCGATGATGAGAACCAACGCTTAAAAGTGACCGTGTCCATTTTTGGACGCGCCACCCCCGTAGAATTGGAATTCACTCAGGTCTCGAAACAGGTCTGAGCGATCTGCGCCTTTGGCGCAATCTGCCCGTTGGGGCATGTGGGAGGTCTCTGTCACGCGTGACAGGCCGGACCACATCAACATAGCCCAATGATCGCGATCATGGGTGTTTGAAAAAGGAGCAGCCGATATGGCTAAAAAAATCGCTGGTACGATGAAACTGCAGATCCCTGCAGGTGCAGCCAACCCCTCCCCGCCAGTGGGCCCGGCCTTGGGTCAACGCGGGATCAATATCATGGAATTCTGTAAAGCGTTTAACGCGAAAACAGCAGATATGGAGCAAGGTGCACCTTGCCCGACTGTGATTACATATTACCAGGACAAATCTTTCTCGATGGAAGTTAAGACCCCACCGGCGTCTTACTACCTTAAGAAAGCCGCAGGCTTGAAACCTGTTGGCAAGCGCAACCGCCCACGCGGTGCGGAAAATCCAGGTCGTGAAACAGTGGCAACTGTTACAGTCGCTCAGGTGAAAGAAATCGCCGAAGCGAAAATGAAAGATCTGAATGCCAACGATATCGAAGGCGCAATGCAAATCATCCTGGGCTCAGCTCGGTCTATGGGCATAGAGGTGAAGTAAGATGGCAAAATACGGAAAACGCACCACCGCCGCACGCGCTGCATTTGCTGGCAAATCTATGGTCACAGTTGAAGAGGCTGTGGCGTTGATCAAAAGCGTCGCGACTGCGAAATTTGATGAATCACTTGAGATTGCGATGAACCTTGGTGTTGACCCGCGTCACGCCGATCAAATGGTTCGCGGTACAGTGAACCTGCCCAACGGCACAGGCAAATCCGTTCGGGTTGCTGTGTTCGCCCGTGGCCCGAAAGCTGAAGAAGCTTTGGCCGCCGGTGCGGATGTTGTTGGCGCAGAAGATCTGATGGAAATCGTGCAAGGCGGCAAGATCGACTTTGATCGCTGCATTGCGACACCGGATATGATGCCCGTTGTCGGTCGTTTGGGCAAAGTGCTGGGCCCCCGCAACCTGATGCCAAACCCGAAAATCGGGACGGTGACGATGGATGTCAAAGAAGCGGTTGAAGCGGCCAAAGGCGGTCAGGTTCAATTTAAAGTCGAAAAAGCGGGCGTTATTCACGCAGGCATCGGCAAAGTGTCCTTTGATGATGCGAAATTGGCTGAGAACGTGCGCTCCTTCGTGGATGCAGTGTCCAAGGCCAAGCCGTCAGGTTCGAAAGGCGCTTACATGAAGAAAATCGTTTTGAGCTCAACAATGGGCCCAAGTGTAACTTTGAACGTTGACAACGCCACCGGCCAATAAGCTGGGCTGGTCATAGCATGTTTAGAAGTGGCGGGCTCTTGGGCCCGCCATTTTTCGTTTGTGGCGGCTCTGGTGCGCGCGGATTTGAGTCTTTGCCAAAAACCATTTGAGCCCTTGCCCAATCCTTGCGAATCCCCTAAACGAAGCCTCGACCCCCCTGGCACTTTGTGACCGGGGTGTCATTCTGTCCGAGATGGTGGGTGCCGCGAGGCTTAATTTCCTGCCTGAGATGGAGATTAGGACGAATTTCCGGAAGGCTTCCTTCGGGTGATTTTGGCTTTGGTCTCATATCATGGACTCTAACGTGGCGGGAAACTGCCATAGAACTGAGCCGAGGGGACCTTAAAAGCCCCTCATAATTTGGAGTGAAACTGTGGATAGAGCACTGAAAGGGAAGTTGGGCGAAGAACTCGGTCAAATCTTTGAAAGCTCTGGCGTCGGGGTGGTTAGCCGCTACGAGGGTATGACAGTTGCTGAAATGCAGGACCTGCGCGCGCAAATGCGTGAAGTTGGTGGGTCTGTGCGTGTTGCCAAAAACAGGCTCGCCAAAATCGCCCTTGACGGGAAG
>JAKMFM010000135.1 GCA_022425445.1 Planktomarina sp. | reverse complement strand
GCGTAAGTCGGGGTCTGAAATAGCTTCATGAACATACTGATACCCCTGGGCGAGACCGGCATAGGCGAGGAATGAATGCGCCCCATTCAGCATACGCAGTTTGCGCAGCTCATGGGGCCGCACGTCTTGGACAAACTGAACGTCGGGCCAATCGGGGCGTGGTCCGGCAAAATTGTCTTCAATCACCCATTCTCGGAACGCCTCTGTGGGTACGGCCATTAGATCTTTGCACTCTTGACGGATACGATCTGTTGTTGCCGGCGTAATCCGGTCAACCATGGCGTTGGGAAACCGTGCCTGGCGCCAATCTATATTCAATTGCGCCGCTTGCGCAAATTGCTGAACGGCTTGGCGCAAGGCGTCGCCATTGCCCACGCGATTGTCACAGCTCAAGATCGTAACCGGTCGATGTCTTCGAGCAAGGCCATGGGCGATGAAGCCGATGAGGCTGCGCAGGGGCGGGCCGGCGAGCTCGGTGGCAATCACGGGGTCTTGCAAATCAAGCTGGCCATTTTGATCAAGATGGTAGCCCTTTTCTGTGACTGTTGCCGAGATGATGTCAGCATTTTCCATGGCCTCAAAAATGGGCTGTTGGCCCTCTGAGGCCAAAAGAATGGTTTTAAGACCTTTGATCTGTTTGATCCCAGTGCCTTGAACGTTGAGTGCATAAGCATAGCCTTGTGCCGCCAAACCGTCGCGTGTGGCGCTGGAGCGCAGGTTCACACCGATAACCTGCCATCTTCCGCCTGCATCGGCCGTATAATCCAATAGATGGGCGCGGGCAAAATTACCAAGGCCGAAGTGTACAATTTGCCCCATTTATATCTCAATCCGATAGGCTTGCCGTGCCAGATCAACTGCCAGAAGGGGCGCAAGATCTTCGGCCTCTGTGAGGCCAAAAGCACCACGTTCGATTTGATGGCTTAAATGAATGGCCACGCCGCGCCGCCAAAGATCATGACGGGCTGGTATGGACAGGAAAGCGCGCGTGTCATCGTTGAACCCGGAAAGGTTGAAGTAGCCAGCAGTCTCAACCACTTGGTCAAAATAGCGTGCAATCCCATTTGCGCTGTCATGAAACCACCAGGGTGGTCCAATTCGCAGACAGGGCCAATGGCCTGCCATCGGCGCCAAAGCGCGCGCATAGGTTGTTTCATCGAGCGTAAAAAGAATGAGGCGTAACGCCGCGGAATTCCCGACGCGGTTGAGCAATGCATCCAAACCACGCACCCAATCGGTGGTGATGGGGATATCTGCGCCCATGTCGCGGCCGAAACTGTCTAAAATTGCGCGATTGGTATTGCGGCAACTGCCAGCGTGGAGCTGCATAACCAGCCCATCTTCGATCGACATTTGTGCCATTTCAATCAGCATATGTCCATAGAAGCGCCGGGCCTCCTCTTGGGTCGCTTTGCCCTGCGAGACCCTGAGGTAGAGTCGGTCCGGGTCTGAGAGCCATTCGGTGTGCAAGATATCAATGGCATGGTCAGTGGCGGTGGCACCGCATGCTTTGAACTTCGCACGGCGCATACGCAAAGCGGATAGGTAGCTGTCAAAGTCGCCGAGGTTGTGATCGGTAATCTTTGCCAGTTGCGCAAGGTTGTCTGCGAAATCTGGATCGAGAGGATCGAGAACTCCATCGGGGCGGAAGGTTGGAATCACACGCCCGCTCCAGCCGCTGGCGCGCAGGCTCTTGTGGTGGGCCAGATCATCCAAGGCTGAATCGGTGGTGGCGAGGGTCTCAATATTAAAACGCTCAAACAGCGCGCGGGGCAAAAAGGCCAGTTGCTGCAAACGATCCGAGATGTGGTCGTAGATCACATCTGCGGTCTGTGTGTTGAGAGGCTGTGAAATCTGCAATGTCTCGCGCAGCACATAGTTCATCCATAACCGGGTTGGTGTGCCGAGAAACAAGTGCCAATGCGCGGCGAAGAGGCGAAAGACCTCTCTTGGATCTGCTTGAGCGCCCGGCGCGCCAATCCCGAGATCTGCCAAAGGGATACCTTGGGCATAAAGCATACGAAACACATAGTGATCTGGTGTGACCAAAAGCGCTGCGGGATTGGCGAAAGGTTTATTGTGTGCAAACCAGCTGGGATCGCAATGCCCATGGGGAGATACAATCGGCAGATCTTTTATGCTGAGATACAGTCGCTCAGCTGTTGTGCTCAGGCTAGCTGTCATTTCCATCCCCCGTGCGGTGATATTTGCCCTTGGACTTTATATTGCAGCTTGCATCTTTG
>JAKMFM010000128.1 GCA_022425445.1 Planktomarina sp. | reverse complement strand
CAAAATGTAATAATCCAAGAGGTGAGCGCGTGCTTGCCTCTTTGGAATTACGCATTTTAGCCCGTTTCGGTGGGCTAAAATAACCTCCAGAGCAGAGCTCGTTGAGAATGACATGTGCAGCTGGCCGCAGTCATTGGAAGATTTTGTGCCCTAAACAACCCCATATTTCAGATCTCACGGATCGGCCGCAGGCGCAGCGGGCGGCATAAAGACACCATTTTTTTGAGCCGATAGATCTGCTTTTAGATCTGCACCGCTTCATCAATCTTCATCTGATCGCGTAACGGTTTTGCCGGTTACGGTTCCACGATATTTTGACAATAATTCGGCGTCCACCTCCGTTCCATTGGCCAAAAAGGGCAGTATTCCGCGCCGAAGAGAGCGCCCGCGCATCGCCTTTATATCCTCGTCCGATTTGGTCACCCTCTGGCTCATGCGCCGACCCCATTCTGCAAGCTGGCCATAGAGTCGATCAATCTCTGTTTGGTGCTGATCGCTTTTGGCCAGGTCGATAAACTCATCGGGATCAGTTTTCAGATCAAACAGCATTGGGCGGAAGCCACCTTCGGCGTGCATCAGTTTAAAACGCCCGTCAAAGACCATAAATAGGCGCGCATCGCGGGGCTCTAGAGCCAGTTTCACCGCTTGCGGCGTGGCGGAATAGTCATATTCGCTGATTGCATAAGAGCGCCAGTCAGGTTGTTGCCGATGCAACCAGGGGATCAGGCTGTGGCCCTCAATGATATGATCCGGCACTTTCCCGCCGGCAGCATCGACAAAGGTTGCGGCCAAGTCAATCGATTCCACCAGCGCGTCGCAGGCTGTGCCGCGGGTTGGGTCTGCCGCTGAACGTGGGTCATAGATGATCATCGGAATTTTTGCGGATGCGTCGTGAAAGAGGTCCTTCTCGCCGAGCCAATGGTCACCTAGGTAATCCCCATGATCCGATGTCAGAACGATCATCGTGTCCTTCAGGCGGCCGCTGTCTTCGAGATAGGTAAGCAGCCGACCCAGCTGATCGTCGCATTGCTTGATCAATCCCATGTAGGCCGGGATTACCTTTTGGCGGACCTCCTCTTTTTGAAAGGCTTGCGCAATCTTACTTCCCTGATAGGCGCCAAATACCGGATGGGGGTCATCTTGCTCGATCGCGTGGCGCTTGGCTGGGGGCACATGGCGGGCGTCATACATATTGTGATAGGGCGCTGGCACGATATAGGGCCAATGCGGTTTGATGTAACTGACATGGGCCATCCAAGGCGTCTCTTTGTCCCGCGTCTCCATGAATTCGATCGTCTTGCTGGTCAACCAAGGCGTTTCGCTATGTTCTTCGGCAATATTGGCCGGTTTATCGGCATTTTGGAAGATCCAACCGCTGGCAATCTCTTCGCCATCCACACCAGCATTGGCAAAATCAGCCCATGGATTTTGCGATTGGTAGCCTTGGGATTTGAGATATTCATTATAGGGCGAACGTTTTTCGTCATAAAAGCCATCAGGACCATAGCCCCAAAGCCCGTCGTCCCGGATCCAAGTGTCAAAGCCGCATTCCGCTTGCCGTGCTCCGATCACGCTGTCGGCACTCAGCCCCAGCCGAGCCATGCCTGCGGCATCGGCTCTCATGTGGGTCTTGCCGATCAGCCAGCAGTCCATGCCCGAATTGCGCAGATGATCACCCATCGTCATTTCGCCGACCCTGAGTGGGAAGCCATTCCACTGCGCCCCATGAGACGAGGCGTATCGGCCGGTGTAAAAACACATGCGCGAGCCACCACAAATCGGAGATTGCACATAGGCATTGGTGAACCTGACGCCCATACCGGCTACGCGGTCAAAATTTGGTGTGTGCAAATGTGGGTGGCCGGCGCAGGACAGGTAGTCAAAGCGCAATTGGTCATACATGATGAACAAAATATTCATGGTGGATTTTGTCCTTTTGCAGCGCTCCATGCGCCTCCTGGTGATTCTTAATGTGAGAGTGCCGATTTCCTGTCGTCAGCGCAAACCTGAGGTGCCGGGAAATAACGATTTGCTATTTGCATCTATATTTGCAAGCTGGGGCTACTTGCCCAGTTGTCCAATTGGGAAGGTTCAATCCAAGCAATGAGGGGCGCAATCCAGATGGCCAGTCAATTATTTTCACCTATTACTCTGGCCGGCATTGAGCTGCGCAATCGGATCATCGTGGCGCCTATGTGCCAATATAGTGCGGATCAGGGCGCCGCGACCGATTGGCATTTGATGCACCTGGGGCAATATGCGGTCTCGGGAGTTGGTTTGATTATCACAGAAGCTGTGGGCGTTGAAATGGCGGGGCGAATTTCACCTGGCTGTTTGAGCCTATGCACAGATGCCCATGAAGCGAGTCTGAAACGCGTGGTCGAGTTTTGTCAAACCTTTGGGAATACCACGATGGGTATTCAGTTGAGCCATGCGGGCCGCAAGGGCTCGACGGATCTACCTTGGCTCGGCGGGAAACCAATTGCGTCGTCTGATCCACGGGGTTGGGCCACCGAAGCCCCGTCGGCCACAGCCTATGCGCCTGTTGGTTGGGAGACACCGGCGGCTCTAGATGCGGCCGGGCTTGTACGGATCAAGGCGGCCTTCGTCGATGCGGCTATTCGGGCAGATCGTATTGGGTTTGAGGTGGCCGAGTTGCATGCGGCGCATGGGTATCTTTTGCATCAATTTCTCTCGCCTTTGAGCAATCTGCGGACGGATGCCTATGGCGGCAGCCTGGAAAACAGAATGCGCTTCCCCCTCGAAGTTTTTGACGCCGTGGCCGCTGTTTGGCCGAAACATAAAGCCCTTGGCGTGCGGTTTTCAGCGACAGATTGGGTGGCGCATTCCAGTTGGGACGTCCCAGAATCCACCCAATTTGCAGCGGCTTTGAAGGCCCGGGGCTGTGACTTTATCGATGTCTCCAGCGCCGGCAATTCGCCGGAGCAAAACATAGAGGTTGGGCCGGGCTACCAGACTGGATTTGCCGCGGACATTCGTCGCCACACGCAAATGCCGACCATGGCTGTCGGGCAAATTACTGAGCCGCATCAGGCAGAGGCTGTGATCCGTTCGGGCCAGGCGGATATGGTAGCTCTCGCGCGCGGCATGCTCAATAACCCGCGTTGGGCCTGGCATGCGGCAGAAGCATTGAATGCCGAGGCCGCATACGCGCCGCAATATATGCGCTCCAACAAAGCCCTGCGCGGCCTGCCGATACCGGGCAACCCGCCTGTTGCGGTGAACACATAAAAGGTACGGGCGGGGTTTGGGGCGGCCTAAAAGTGGAGCTGTACCTTCATCGCCTGGCTGCGATCGCTTGCGCTTGTGAAGGCTTGAACGGCGTCGCGCATTGGGAAGCTGTGGGTTATTAGGTGATCTACAGTAATCGCGCCCGCTTGCATCAGCTTCACGGCGGTGAAGAACTCTTCATGAAAACGAAATGAGCCGCGAAGAGTGATCTCCTTGGCGGTCACTGCCTGCATCGGCACGATCATGTCGCCGCCAAGGCCCAGCTGGACCAAACTGCCGCACGGCCGCAAACAGGCCACGCCCGCGGCCAGTGCCGCCGCCGCGCCAGAGCATTCCAAATGCACATCAACCTGGCCTTTGTCTGCATAAAACGTCTCCAAGGCTTTTGGATTTTCTGCGGTGTTGAGCGCGCTATCCGCTCCACAAAGCAGGGCCATTGCGAGGGTGTAATCGGAAAGATCGGTTGCAATGATGCGCGCGGCGCCGGCGTGGCGGGCCGCCAAAATACACAGCGCACCGATGGGGCCGCAGCCGGTGACCAGCACGGTTTTGCCTGTCAAATCCCCAGCTTGCGCCACGGCGTGCAGGCAAACGGCAAGGGGTTCCGCCATGGCGGCCTGCGCCGCCGTCAGGCCATCGGCTGGGGCGCATTGGGCCGCGCTGACGACGAGATATTCTTGAAAGGCACCTTGGATATGAGGAAAGGGCATCGCGCTGCCGTAAAAGCGCATGTTTAGACAATGGTTGTGCTGCCCTTTCGCGCAAAAATCGCAGGAATGACAAGGCCGGGAGGGGGATATGGCCACCAGCTGGCCGGTCTGTAGATCACCTGTGTCTGACCCTAAGGCGCGAATTATGCCAGAGACTTCGTGCCCCAATACCATCGGCTCGCGCAGTGTGATTGGTCCGAACCCACCTTGATGATAATAGTGCAGATCAGAGCCGCAGATGCCGCCCGCCTGCATTTGGATCAACACCTCACCAGGGCCAGGCGCGGGAACCTTTTGCGGCTCAATGCGTAGGTCTCCCGCGGCGTGGATGACGATTGATTGGCTGCTTTGCAACATTCGTGTTTCTCCAGATGGCGTTTCCCCATAGACTAATGCCTGAATGAGGAATGCACCAAAGGAAAATGCAATGACGCTTGAAATGTTCAACTTGTCCGGCAAACGCGCTCTGATCACCGGATCCAGCCAAGGTATTGGCTTTGCTTTAGCGCGGGGATTGGCCGGTGCGGGTGCGGAAATTATCCTCAACGGGCGCGATCAAGCGAAGCTTGCAACCGCGGTGCAAGAGCTTGGCGGCGAGGGCGCAACCGTGCAGTCGCTCGCGTTTGATGCAACCGATCATGCGGCGGTGCGTCGCGCTGTTGATGGCTTTGAAGCGGAGGTTGGCGCGATTGATATTTTAATCAATAACGCTGGCATGCAGCATCGCACCGCGTTGCAGGATTTTCCGGCGGATGCCTTTGAACGCCTGTTGCAGACCAATATTGCGTCGGTTTTTCATGTGGGCCAAGCGGTTGCCCGTCATATGATCGCGCGCCAAGGCGGTAAAATCATCAATATTGCATCCGTGCAAACCGCGCTGGCGCGCCCAGGCATCGCCCCCTATACTGCGACCAAAGGCGCCGTAGGCAATTTGACCAAAGGCATGGCAACCGACTGGGCGCAATATGGCCTCAATTGCAACGCCATAGCACCTGGCTATTTCGACACGCCTTTGAATGCCGCACTGGTGGCCGATCCAGATTTCACCACATGGCTCGCCAAACGCACCCCGGCCGGGCGCTGGGGCAAGGTTGAAGAATTGGTGGGTGCGGCCGTGTTTTTATCCTCCGACGCGGCGCGCTTTGTGAATGGGCATATCCTCTATGTCGATGGCGGCATCACCGCATCGCTCTAACGCGGAGCTCTCGTATAAAATACTTGCGAGAGTTTTAAAAATCAATTTATCTGTGCGTACTTAACTGGGCAGCGGGGTGTCTTCCGGACCCGCCCGGCGCTGTGACATGCGCGTGAAATCCCCGTAAATTTGGTGCGCTATGCATTGATTTTATCTGTGGGAGCCTCTGGGGTCCTGCATGTTACGGGAGATAAATTATGAAGACTGTAGGCGTTGTTGGACTGGGCGATATGGGCAGCGGTTTGGCAAAGAATTTGTTGAAACACGGGTTTGAAGTGCGAGGGGCCGACCTTTTGCCCCAACGCCAAGAGGCATTCCGCGCGATGGGAGGGCAGCTTGGTGATTGTCCCGCTGATGTGGGGTGTGGGGCTGATGCGGTCTTTGTAATGGTTATGACGGGTGAGCAGGCGAAATCTGTCATTTTCGCGCCCGACGGTCTTCTTGCAACCTTGGCTGAAGGCAGTGCGATTGTGTTATCAGCGACGATCAAACCTGAGGAAGCGCGCGATATTAGCGCGCGAATGCAAGGCTCCGGCGTGCATCTGATCGATAGCCCGGTCTCGGGTGGATTTCCTGGGGCGCAGGGCGGCAGCCTGACCCTCATGGCGGCCGCGCCCCATGATATTTTGGATCGCTTCTTACCTATTCTTGAGGCGGTCTCTGCCAATATTCACCGGGTCGGCCGGCGTCCGGGCGATGGGCAGACGGTGAAAGCCTGCTTGCAATCGCTGATTGGTGCGCAGTTCTCGGCAACATTCGAGGCGGCAGCTTTGGCGGCAAAGGCGGGCGTGTCTGGGCAGGTGCTTTTGGATGTGTTTTCCACCTCATCGGCGGGCTGTGGGGTGGTAAACAATGCGCTCGAAAAGATTATTGATCGGAAATTTGAGGGCACGGGCAGTCACATAAACACGATGCACAAGGATCTGACAATTTCCATGGCTCTGGGCGAGGCGCTGGGCGTGCCGCTCCATACGGCGGGCTCTGCGATGCAAATTTTCCACGCTGGGAAAAGCAAATACCCCAATGGCGACAATTGGGTCTGCACAAGGGTAATTGAGGAGATTGTCGGCGCAGAACTCCACCGTGAGGTGGCCTCATGAAACTCGGGGTTATTTGCGATGGGATAAGCCGCGATTTGCGCCATGCGGTCGATGTTATGGATGAGTTTGATTTGGAGTATGCTGAGCTGCAATATGTAGGCGAGATGGAAGTGGGGGATCACACTGCGCAAGAAATTGCGGCGATAGATCAGCTGTTGCGCGATCGTGGCAAGCCGGTATCGTGCTTGTCGCGGCACATATTTGCGGGCATGAGTGCCGCAAATCGTCCCGGGGATGCTCTGCATGTGTCACATATGGATGCGCTCAAAAGGGTGATTGAAATGGCGCACATTGTTGGTTCGCCCTTGGTGCGGATCATGACCCAGCGCAAGGAACAAATATTATGGGGCAAGAATGGCGCGGAGCGCTGGAACGTGGCCCATGGGGTCTGGGACAGCATGCCACCCCTCATAGCCCCAGCGGTGGAGCTGGCCAAAGCCGAAGGCGTGGTGCTCGTTGTGGAAACTGGCAATGGGACTTTGGTAAATTCCAATTATACGGCGCGCCGGTTGATCGACGAATTGGACGCCAAGGCGCATCTCAAGGTGCTGTGGGATCCGGGCAACAACTGTTGGTGTCATGAATTGGCCTATCCTGATGGCTATGAGACCCTGCGCGGCGGGTATCTTGGGCATATTCATATCAAGGATGTCAAAGTCGACACACCGCGCGCCCTGCTGGAAGTGCGGCGGATGGGGGAAGGGCAATTGGCAGATCTCTTCGCGCCCATCGCCGCCGCTTTGCGTGCAGATAGCTATGATGGAGTCGTTTCGTTTGAGAGCGTCTACCATCCGGGCAATGGCGATTTTGAGGCTGGGTTTCGCCTCTGCATTGACCGTTTTAAAAATCTGTTTTCATGATCTGTGGTGCGGCCTGTGTAGGTGCAGGCCGCATCATATTTACAGATCTGCACATTCCGGCACAGGTGTGACCACGGTGCCGTCTTTAAGATGTTGCAGCAGATTGTCGACAGTGAGCGCGCCCATGGCCGCGCGCGTTTCGACTGTAGCGCTGCCTACATGCGGCAAAAGCAAGGTATTGGGCAGATCGCGCAGTGCCTGAGGCACCATAGGTTCGGAGTCAAAGACATCGAGCCCAGCCCAGCCCAGCTTGCCATTTTCTAGCGCCTCAATCAAAGCGGCCTCATCGACGACTGATCCGCGGCTGACATTGATCAATGTGCCATTTGGCCCTAGGGCCTCCAATACTTCGGCATTGACGATTTTATGGGTGGAGGGGCCGCCCGGCGTGATGCAGATCAGCGCATCGCAGGCGCTCGCCATTTCGGTAAGACTTTCAAAGTAACGATAGGGCACGTCTTTTTTCGTGCGAGAGTGGTAGAAAACGGTTGCATCCCAAGGTGCAAGCTTATCGGCAATGGCCTGGCCAATTCGGCCAAGCCCCAAGATTCCAACGGTCTGTTTGTCCATCGAGCGAGTCAGCGGGGCGTTGCCCTTGGCTTGCCAATCGCCGGAGCGGACATAAGCATCATCGCGCAAAAGCTCTCGGTAGCAGGCCAGCAGGAGCAGAACCGCCGTGGTTGCCACCTCTTGGTTCAATACATTTGGCGTATGGGCGACAAGAATATTGCGCCGCACTGCCTCGGTGACATCAATCGCATCGTAACCGACACCGTACCCACTGATGACTTTGAGATTGCTGAGTGCGCTCATCAGCTCTGGATTCACCCCATCATGGCCGTTTGTGATGACATGGGTGATCGCGGTTGGATCGAAATCGTCCAGTTGGTGAATCGTGAATACCGCTTCAAGCCGCTCTTGCATATCTGGGGTGATGCCTCCGATTTGGAGGAGATGGTGGGTCATTCTGCGTCACTTTCTGAGGCTGATGTGGCGGTCTTTCCGGTCAAATGTCGTGCCAAATGGTCATGAACCTGTTTGCGGGTCAAGGGTTCGTCTGCGGCCAAGGCGGCTTCCAATATATCGCTGTGCTGCTGAATGTTGTTGGATATAAAATCAAATTTACGGTCTGCTTTCATCAATTGCTGCCGAAATTGTGCGTAAATGAGGCCGTGCATGTGCTTTAACGTGGATGAGCCGCAAGCGGAAATTAAAGTTTGGTGAAACT
>JAKMFM010000125.1 GCA_022425445.1 Planktomarina sp. | reverse complement strand
AGCCCCCCCCGATCCCCGCCGAATGGCAAAGCTCCGCAAGCGCACAGGAAAACGGCCTTCCAAAATCTCAGGATCCGTCATTTTCGTGTTGGTCATATGAGTTTGCACAGCATCACAGCCATGAAATCCCGGCCCAGCGCCCGTGCCGCCAGCAATGGTTTCATAGTTTTGAAACTGCGCATTGCCCCAGACAAAATTATTCATAGTGCCTTGGCTACCGGCCATAATGCCCAGCGCCCCAATGAGCGCGTTGCAGGCCGCTTGACTGACTTCTGTATTGCCTGCAATCACTGCAGCCGGATAGGCCGGGTTGAGCATAGAATTTTCTGGTACGATAATATCCAGCGGCTTGAGACAGCCCTCATTTAGCGGGATATTTTTTCCAACCATGATACGAAATACATACAGCACTACCGCCCGTGAAACCGCGAAAGGCGCGTTGTAATTGCCTGGATGCTGCGCACTGGTGCCCGTGAAATCGACGCAGGCCCGACCAGAGGCATGATCGATTTTCACGGAGACTTTGATCTGTTGGCCGGTGTCCATTGGATAAACAAAGCTTCCATCCTTCAGATCCGCGATCACTGCGCGTACACTCTGCTCGGCATTGTCCTGCACATGTCGCATATAGGCCGTGACTGCTGCTGCCCCATAGCTGTCTACCATGCGCAACAATTCGCGCCGTCCCGTTTCATTGGCGGCAATCTGCGCTTTGAGATCGGCCATATTTTGCGAAATATTGCGACAGGGGTATCTGCCCGACGACAAAACGTCGATGGCCGCGCTTTCGCATAGGGTTCCGGCGCGGACCAATTGCACATTATCAATCAGAACCCCCTCTTCCTCGATATGCTGGCTATCGGGCGGCGCGGATCCTGGCGTGCGGCCGCCGATATCCGCATGATGCCCACGCGAACCGAGCCAATAGGCCGGTTTGCCCGCAACAAAAACGGGTGTGACAACGGTGACATCTGGCAAATGCGTGCCGCCGTTGTAAGGGGAGTTCAGCATAAAGGCATCGCCCTCTGCAATCGACGGGTTTTGCTGCATGACTGTTTTGATGCTGTCCGACATGGAGCCCAAATGCACCGGCACATGCGGCGCATTGGCCACCAAGTCCCCTTGCCCGTCAAAAATGGCACAGGAAAAATCAAACCGCTCTTTGATATTTACCGACCAGCTTGTGTTGGCCAATGTTGCGCCCATTTGGTCCGCAATAGACATAAAGCGGTTTGACATCACCTCCAGAAGGATCGGATCTGCCTTCGTGCTGGCCAGATCGCGTGGCCTACGGGCAACATGCTCCAAGATCAAATTTCCCAGCGCGTCTTGCCGCGCTTGCCAGCCCGGCTCGACCACATTGGTCCCGGTGGGTTCAATGATTATGGCCGGACCCGAGATCACCTGATCTTTCCGCAAAAGCCCGCGGTCATAAACTTGGGTCTCATGCCAAGTTTTGCGGTACAGCTTACTTTCCCCAACAGGTACGCCGGCACCAAAATTCTGGGATGGGGTTGCGGCATGCGTCATCTCGCCAATCGCCTCAACACTGAGCATCTCATATTGCAGCCTGCGGTCGGGCGAGGCAAAACCAAAGCGCGCCATATGCGCGGCCTCAAAGTCCGCAACCATTTTTTGTTGCCCGCCGTAGGCGACGCCCAAAGATTGATGAGATCCCTCGTAACGCAGATGCGCAGTGATTTCGAGCCGCGGGTCAGTGATGCCCTGACTAAGCAATTCCGCCCGTGCGGCCTCTTGCAATATTGCCAACCGCGCCGACACCTGATCGGCGTCCGATAGATCGCAATCTAACTGCCCTTCTCGCAGACAGCGCACATCAGCCAGTCCCATGCCATAGGCGGAGAGGACACCGGCAAAAGGATGGACCATCACCCGCGACATGCCCAGGGCTTCGGCGACCAAACAGGCATGCTGCCCTCCCGCCCCACCAAAGCTCTGAAGCGTGTAGGACGTGATGTCATGGCCGCGCTCGACGCTAATTTTCTTGATCGCATTGGCCATATTCTGCACGGCAATATCCAAAAAGCCCTGCGCCATATCTTCAGCCGTCCCCTCCAAACCATGCTGTGCCGCCAAGGCTTCAATCCTTGCGACAGCCGCCTGCGCATCCAAGGGCAATGTGCCGGATGCACCAAAAACAGCAGGAAAATAATCTGCAGAAAGTGCGCCCAAGATCACATTGCAATCCGTGACAGTTAAAGGCCCACCGCGGCGGTAGCTGGCCGGGCCAGGATCAGCGCCGGCACTTTCGGGTCCCACTTGGAAGCGGCAATCGCGATAGCTACAAATTGAGCCACCACCGGCCGCCACCGTATGGATATCCATCATCGGTGCCCGCATGCGCACACCGGCCACTTCGGTCTCAAAACTGCGCTCAAATTTGCCGGCAAAGTGACTAACATCGGTGGAGGTACCGCCCATGTCAAAGCCAATCAGCTGATCAAAACCTGCCTGTTGACCGGTTTGCACCATGCCGACAATGCCGCCTGCGGGACCCGATAGAATGGCATCTTTGCCTTGGAACTTTTGCGCATCGGTTAGCCCGCCGTTCGACTGCATAAACATCAATGCTTTGCAATTTCCACCGACATTCAATGCCCCCGCCACCTGATCCACATAGCGCCGCAAGATTGGAGACAGATATGCGTCCACCACGGTGGTATCACCACGCCCAACCAACTTGGCCAGGCCAGACACCTCATGAGAGGTCGAAACTTGTGAAAAGCCAAGCTCGGCGGCAAGTCGTGCCAATTGCTGCTCGTGAACAGGATTTAGATAGGCATGCAGCAGCGCAATTGCGATGGACTGCACTCCCGCCGCACGGGCCGCTTCCATATCGGCGCGGGCGCGGGAAAGCTCCAAGGGCGTGAGAACTCTACCCGCTGCATCCAGGCGCTCTGAAACCTCTACAACGGTGTCATAGAGCAGTTCTGGTCGCGAAATTTGCATGGCAAATAGATCGGGGCGGGTCTGATACCCGATTTCAAGTAGATCACCAAAGCCCTCGGTGATCATCAAAAGCACTCTTGCGCCCTTACGTTCCAACAGGGCATTGGTGGCCACAGTTGTGCCCATCTTCACCGCGGCAATATCAGCCGCCTCCAGATCTGTATCGGCGAGTATGTGGCGGATTCCAGCGACAGCCGCATCTTTATATTGCTCTGGGTTTTCGGACAAAAGCTTGTGACTGTGAAGCGCACCGCTGGGATCTTGTGCCACGATATCCGTGAACGTGCCCCCGCGATCAACCCAAAATTCCCATGCCATTGTCTGCTCCTCCTGTCTGTTTTGCACAAAGGCTGCAAACGCCGGTGGGGTCAAGAGGAGGATGCCTGAAATGCAGCAGTTTGCTTTTCACATAAATTGTTCACAATCGAATTCCGGCAATAAGATTTCATTAATTTTTACCTGTGAGAAAGCCCAAAAGCGCATTTCGGAGACCGGTCGTGAGAAGCTTTTAGTAAAAGGGGCAATTTCAGGATCCATCCTGAACACCCCGCTTGGAGATGCGCGATTTTACGAACATAACGGGCAGATTACCCTGGCCAGCGATGGTGGGCAGGGCGTGGTGACTCTCGCAGCAGCCGCTGATCCCTCTCAAACACCCCTGATCAGCGCCGCAGCTGAATTTCGCATTGCCAATTATGGCGCGACAGACACCGATGAGTTTTTGTTTTTCCAAAGCTAAAGATCGATGGTGCGGATCCTAAATCGCTGCGCGGATTGCGCGAATGTTTTCACCGTATGGTGCAGGATTTGACACGGAGCCACCTTTGAATACAGCCGACCCTGCCACCAAGACATCCGCCCCTGCACGAACCAAACCTGGCGCGGTCAGAGGTGTCACACCGCCGTCAATCTCAATATGAATAGGCCGATCACCAATCATAGCCCGCAATTGCGCCACTTTGCTTTCCAATGGAATAAACGACTGCCCTCCAAAACCGGGGTTCACAGTCATCACACAGACCAAATCCGTAATATCGAGCAAATGCTCAACCGCGCTGGCCGGCGTGCCAGGATTAAGCGCCACCCCGGCCTTTGCGCCATTGGAGCGGATCGCTTGCAAGCTGCGGTGAATATGCGCCCCAGCTTCGACATGGGCGGTAATGACATCCGCACCGGCCGCAGCAAATGCTTCGATGTAGGGATCAACCGGGGCAATCATCAAATGCACATCCATCACCGTTTTGATATGCGGCCGGATTGCCGCGCAGGTCGCGGGACCGAATGTGATATTTGGCACAAAATGCCCATCCATGACGTCAACATGAATCCAATCGGCACCTTCCGCTTCAACACAGCGAATTTCTTCTCCAAAATTGGCAAAATCGGCAGAAAGGATTGAGGGGGCAATTTTTACGGATCGGTCGAAAGACATGGGCTTACCTTTATATCGTTTCGCAGCAATTATCGTGGCAGGCGGCAATTGTCACGCGCTAGAATGCTTGAAATGCGATGCAATCCCATGCACACAAGTTCTATGGGACACACGACACCGACAGTAACACAGTTGCCTCTTACGCTCGAGCCGCGCAATCCGGGGTTGCCTCTTGATTTGGATTGGGCACTTTCCGTTCAGGCCAATACCTCCGCCATTGAAAGGCGCTGCGCCAGCCTGCCCGGACGGCGCTCTGTCAAAAAAGATCATCAAGCCGCTTGGCTCGCGCGCGCCATCAGCTGCATTGATCTCACCACCCTTTCAGGCGATGACACTTCGGGCCGGGTCAAACGCCTCTGCGCCAAAGCCCGCCAACCGGTACGGCAAGATATTTTGCAACAGATCGGCTTGCCACATCTGACCACAGGAGCGGTCTGTGTTTACCATGATATGATTGAGACCGCAGTGACCGCATTACAGGGCAGCGGCATTCCCGTAGCAGCCGTAAGCACAGGCTTCCCCGCGGGCCTATCACCGCTGCATCTTCGAATTGAGGAAATCCGCGAAAGCGTAATGGCTGGTGCCTCTGAGATCGATATCGTCATCTCTCGGCGGCATGTTTTGACGCAAAATTGGCAAGCACTCTACGATGAAATGGCAGCATTCAGATCTGCCTGCGGCGATGCACATGTGAAAGCAATTCTCGCGACCGGTGAGCTTGGCAGCCTGCGCAATGTCGGGCGTGCCAGTTTAATCTGCATGATGGCTGGAGCCGATTTCATCAAAACCTCGACCGGTAAAGAAAGCGTCAATGCAACCCTGCCGGTGACGCTGGTCATGCTACGCGCGATCCGTGCCTATTATAATCGCACAGGATTTCGTGTCGGCTATAAACCAGCAGGCGGAATATCAAAGGCAAAAGATGCCATTACCTATCTGGCTTTGATCAAGGAAGAACTGGGCGACCGCTGGTTACGACCTGATCTGTTTCGGTTTGGCGCCTCCTCGCTGCTGGGTGATATTGAACGGCAACTCGAACATCACCTCACTGGCGGATATTCTGCCAATCACCGCCACCCGATTGGATAATCCGATGAGTATAGAAACAATTTTTGACACAATGGAGTATGGCACAGCCCCTGAAGATCGCAGCATAGCGCTTCAGTGGATTGCCGATCGCGGCGGCCTTTTCGGCCCCTATGTCAATGGTTCCTTCTGCCCCGGCAGAGATGATCTCGCGATCTGCAATCCTGCCACAGGGGAGAAGCTTGCGGGACTTAGCCTTTGTACAAAAGATGAGGTGACAGAGGCGGTGACAAGCGCCAGAGCCGCACAACCAGACTGGCAAACCGCAGGAGGACCAGCCCGCGCGCGCGTGCTTTATGCGCTCGCACGTTTGATGCAAAAACACGCAAGATTGCTCGCCGTGATGGAATCTTTGGACAATGGAAAACCCATCCGTGAAAGCCGGGATATTGATATTCCCCTGGCCATTCGACATTTTTACCATCACGCAGGCCACGCACAATTGATGCCCTCGGCCCTTTCCGATCGCGTCGCTTTAGGCGTCTGTGGACAAATTATCCCATGGAATTTTCCGCTGCTCATGCTCGCGTGGAAAATCGCTCCCGCTTTGGCGATGGGCAATACAGTTGTCCTCAAGCCCGCCGAATATACGCCAATGACAGCCATGATCTTTGCCGATCTTTGCAGCCAGGCCGGCGTGCCCCCGGGTGTGGTGAATATCGTGACAGGGGACGGCAGCACAGGTGCCGCGCTGGTCGATGCGAATGTGGACAAAATCGCATTCACCGGCTCAACCTCAGTCGGACGGCAAATTCAAGACGCAACAGCTGGGAGCGGAAAATCCCTCACCCTCGAATTGGGCGGGAAATCCCCCTATATCGTCTTTGATGATGCCGATATCGACAGCGCCATCGAAGGACTCGTAGATGCGATATGGTTCAACCAAGGCCAAGTATGCTGCGCCGGATCACGCCTGCTTATTCATGAAGCCATTGCGGATGATTTTCACAATCGCCTCAAAACCCGCATGGACAAATTAAGGATCGGCGACCCGCTGGACAAATCTATAGATGTGGGCGCAATTGTTGATCCTATTCAGCTGCGACAAATCCGTGAGCTGGTGGAGGGCAGTACAGCTGGGCAGACCTATCATGCGCAAACGCCAGTACCGGAGGGCTGTTTTTACCCGCCCACTTTGATCACCGGTTTGCATCCAGCCGACAGGCTTATGCAGGAAGAGATTTTTGGCCCTGTATTGGTCTCGACCACCTTTCGCACCCCGGCGGAGGCTGTGGAAATTGCCAATAACACCAAATACGGCTTGGCAGCGACGCTCTGGACGGAAAACATCAATCTTGCGCTAGAGATCGCGCCCAAACTCGTCGCCGGTGTGGTCTGGGTCAATGCAACAAACCTATTTGACGCTGCGGCCGGGTTTGGCGGCACGCGCGAAAGTGGCTTTGGCCGTGAAGGCGGCTGGGAAGGTTTACAAGCCTATAGCAAGCCA
>JAKMFM010000101.1 GCA_022425445.1 Planktomarina sp. | reverse complement strand
TTTTGGCATGGCGCTGCTCGGCGCATAGGTCCAGCTGTCATAACGGCTGGTGAATCCAACCGGATCTGGAGCCCCAAACCATTTTAGCTCCACCCCACGGGCCAAACAGCGCGCCAGTACAGATCGGATCGCCTCTGCTGGCCAATCGAGCAATAGGAATTGATAGGAGGAAGCAACGAATTTTTCTTGCTGTGGCCGCCTGATCTGCGTGAGGCCCACAACCTCAGCAAGCCCCTGGTCTACCACGCGATAGCGATCATTCCAAGCGGTGCATTGCGCCTCAAGCTGGCGCAGCTGTGGTCGCAAAATTGCGGCACGCAGATTGTCCATCCGCCCTGAGATATTGGGGGTGACCAGCCGCACCGCCTCATAAGCTTCGCTCGGCGGCCCTGCTCGGTGTTTTCCATAAAGCATATAGCTGCCCGACAACATGATGGCCCGAGCCATAATCTCATCATCATCACAGATTAAAAGACCGCCTTCGCCAGCGTTTACATGCTTGTAGGTTTGGCAGGAATAACACCCAATGATCCCAGCGCGCCCCGACCAAGTGTCGCCCCATTTCGCGCCCATTGTATGGGCGCAGTCTTCAATCACTTTGAGGTTATGAGCTTGCGCCAAAGCCATCAAAGCTTCCATATCGACAATATGTCCGCGCATGTGAGACAACATCAAAATATCGGCTTGATCGGCCTTGGCCACCAGATCCTCAAGATCAATAACCAAACCTTCCGTTACACCCACAAAGACCGGTAGAGCGCCAACAGAGGCAATGGCCCCAGGCACAGGCGCCAGAGTGAAAGCATTGGTCAAAACCCGATCACCAGGCTTCACGCCCAGCGCGCGCAGAGCAGTCGAAAGCGCATAACCACCCGAGGCCACGGCCAGGCAATAGCGCGCACCCATTTGCGCAGCAAACTCCTGCTCCAAAAGTGCGGTTTGCGCCACTTCATCCGCCGCCTCGTTGTAGCGATGCAACCGCCCGTGCCGCATGACTGCCACGGCCGCCTCGATCGCTTCGTCCAAAATGGGTTCTTGCTGGGTGAAGTTACCCGTGAATATCTCTGTCATGCGGCAGGTTTTGATCTTGCGGCTAGCAAAGTCAATCCACTTTTACCTGCCATGTCGCAAACAGATCAGAATTTGCATGCTTGCAGGGCAGGATTGAGACTGCGGGAGACGCCGATATGACGACACCAATCGGAATTTTAGACTTCATCTCTGAGATCACATGGGACGACCTGCCACCGCAGGTCCGCCTGCAAAGCAAATTATGCCTGTTAGATCTCATTGGCGTTGGAGCCGGTGGCGCCAGCACAAAACTGTCTGGCATTATCCGCGATTATTGCGCTCTGGATATGAGCAGTGCGCTGCCGATGATGTTCGACGGGCGTGGCGCCTCGGCCTCGGGTGTGGCGCTTGCAGGCGGGATGACCATTGATGCCCTCGATGGCCATGATGGCTTTAACCCGGCCAAAGGGCATGCGGGTTGTGGCGTGCTGCCGGCGCTCTACGGGCTAACGCAAGAATTAAACGATGTGACGGGAGAAGAATTTTTGCTCTGCCTCACGCTTGGCTATGAGCTGGCCTGCCGCACTGCTTTGGCGCAGCACGCCAGCGTTCCAGATTATCACACCTCCGGGGCTTGGGTGGCGGTGGCTGTCGCCGGCATGGCCGCGCGCCTGATGCGGCTGGACCCGGCGCAGACTGCGCATGCCATGGGGATCGCAGAGTATCACGGACCCCGGAGCCAAATGATGCGCTGCATAGATCATCCGACCATGCTCAAGGATGGCTCAGGTTGGGGCGCAATGTGCGGGGTCGCGGCGGCACGGTTGGCCGCGGCTGGATTTACCGGCGCCCCTGCGCTCACCCTTGGCACAGACCATTGGCAAGATTTGGCAGATCGCTGGCTCATCTGCCAACAATATTTCAAGCCTTATCCAGTCTGCCGATGGGCACAGGCTCCGATTGCAGCGGTGCTGGACCTGCAACAGCGCCACGGCTTTGCCAGCCAAGATATCACGGGTCTGCACATCGTATCCTTTCATGAATCAGTACGATTGGGGACGAAACGGGTCACAACGACCGAAGAGGCACAGTATTCAACCTCCTTCCCTTGCGCCCTGGCCTTAGTGCATGGAACCATTTTGCCCGAACATGTCGCAGATGCAGCGCTGAACCACCCGGAGGTTCAGCGTCTGTCATCAATTTTAACCATGGGCGAAGACGCGTCTGCCAATACGGCATTTCCGAACCGGCGACTTGCGCGCGCTGAGATTACTTTGGCGTCAGGAGGTCACCTGAAATCTGATTGGTTCGAGCCAGAATGGGACCCAACGGCCCCACCACGCCAAGAGGATTTGAAGCAAAAGTTTTTCAGTTATGCCGGCCCCGCTCTGGGCCTCGCCCGCAGCCAAGCGATCCACCACGCTGTTGAAACCCTTGATCACGGCTCCAACGCGCAGCCCTTGCTTGATCTTCTGGCTCAACCAATCAGCTGAGCCACGACATCAGGCAAATCGTCAAAGTGATGCAGCAAAGCTGCAGGCGCCAAGGCCTCCATATCCCCCCCGCCGGGCCCGAAGGTCACCAGCACCGATGGGATATCAGCATTCGCAGCGGTTGAGCGATCTGTCACCG
>JAKMFM010000076.1 GCA_022425445.1 Planktomarina sp. | reverse complement strand
CCCGGTGATTGCCACCCAACGCACGGTCACAAGCGTACGCAAGCGCATCCAATTGCTGCGCGCATTTTGGTCGATATAGCCGATTCTGGACTGTGACATTTTATGTTCCTGTGACGATCTGAGGCTGCATCTTTATAAGATATGTCATAGGAGTATCTTAGAAACCACAAGGGGGCCATGATGTCAGTGACGAAATTCGCAGCCTTTGCTGGTGCCACGGTTGTTGTGACGCTGGCGGTGACCCTTGCAATGACCCAGATCATGTTGCCAGCACAGCGATTTGAGGATTGTATTGAAGGCTCTGTTGCGGGTGGCAATATTGGTGGGCCGTTTGAGCTCATGGATCATAGGGGGCAAATGGTGACGGATGCCCAGGTGCTTGATCAACCCGCTTTGGTTTATTTTGGTTACACTTTTTGTCCGGACGTCTGCCCCATGGATGTGGCGCGCAATGTGGTGGCGGTCGAAATTTTGGCGGATGCGGGCCTTACGGTAAAGCCAGTGTTTATCACAATTGATCCAGCGCGGGACACGGTAGACTATTTGGCTGATTTTGTTGCCAATAACCATCCCAAAATGGTGGGGTTAACCGGCACCGCAGAGCAGATTGCGAAAGCTGCCCGGGCTTATAAAGTCTATTACCGCAAACAACCGAGCGAAGACGAGGACTATTACCTCATGGACCACTCAAGCTTTTCCTATTTTATGGTGCCAGATGTCGGCTTTGTTGACTTCTTGCGCAGTGATCTTCCCCCAGAGGTGGTTGTGGATCGCTTGGCCTGTGTTTTGAGGGCCTCTTGATACTAGCCATATTCGAACCATCTTGTTAACTTACAGAAAATCGGAAGGATCAGATCATGGCAAATGCGCCGCTGGACATTGGTGAAGATAAATCTTTGCTTTTGGTAGATGATGATGAGCCGTTTCTAAAGCGTTTGGCGAAAGCGATGGAAAAACGCGGATTTTCGGTTGAGCAAGCTGGTTCAGTGGCCGCAGGTCGGGCGATCGCTACAGCGCGCCCTCCGGCATTTGCGGTCGTGGATTTGCGGCTGGAAGATGGCAACGGTTTGGATGTTGTGGAAGTGCTGCGTGCGAAACGTCCCGATTGCCGGGTTGTGGTTTTGACAGGCTATGGGGCGATTGCGACGGCAGTTGCGGCTGTGAAAATTGGTGCGACGGATTATCTTTCCAAGCCCGCCGACGCCAAAGATATCACGAATGCTCTTCTGGCCACCGGGGATGAATTGCCCCCGCCCCCAGAAAACCCCATGTCCGCGGATCGTGTACGCTGGGAGCATATTCAAAGGGTGTTTGAGCTGTGCGACCGCAACGTCAGTGAAACAGCGCGGCGCCTGTCCATGCATCGCCGGACATTGCAGCGCATTTTGGCAAAACGTAGTCCGCGTTAGTGACGCCGTGGGCCGTTTTTGAAATATAAGCTTTCCACAAAAAACAGCCCGGCGGTTTAGGCCGGGCTGGATCTGAAGCTTAATGATCTAGTAGCGATAATGCTCTGGCTTGAATGGGCCTTCTGAGCTTACACCAATGTAGGCGGCCTGCTCGTTATTGAGTTTCGACAACTTCACTCCGATACGATCCAAGTGCAGACGGGCAACCTTTTCGTCCAAATGTTTGGGCAGGATGTAGACTTCGTTGTTATAGTCACCTCCTTTGGTCCAAAGCTCAATTTGTGCCAAGACTTGGTTTGTAAAGGAGGCGGACATCACAAATGAGGGGTGGCCAGTGGCATTGCCGAGGTTCAACAGTCGACCTTCCGAAAGCAGGATCAAACGATTGCCATTTGGCATTTCGATCATATCTACCTGCTCTTTGATATTGGTCCATTTGTGGTTTTTGAGGCTGGCGACCTGAATTTCATTGTCGAAGTGACCGATGTTTCCGACGATCGCCATATCTTTCATGTCACGCATATGTTCGATGCGGATGACATCCTTGTTGCCTGTTGTGGTGATGAAGATATCTGCGCTGGACACAACATCTTCCAGCAGTACAACCTCAAAGCCATCCATGGCGGCTTGCAATGCACAGATGGGGTCAACTTCCGTGACCTTCACACGCGCACCGGCACCGCGCAGGGAGGCAGCAGAGCCTTTGCCCACATCGCCATACCCCAAAACGACAGCCACTTTACCAGCCATCATCGTATCAGTGGCGCGGCGGATGCCATCGACCAGCGATTCTTTACAGCCATATTTATTGTCGAATTTTGACTTAGTGACTGAATCGTTCACATTGATGGCGGGGAAGGGGAGTTGGCCTTGTTTGACCAACTCGTACAGGCGGTGCACGCCTGTGGTGGTTTCTTCGGACACACCCTGGATTGCGGCACGGGTTTTTGTGAACCAACCGGGTGTTTCGGACATGCGTTTTTTGATCTGAGCGAAGATGGCCGCTTCTTCTTCGGATTTTGGCACCTCGATAAGATCGGTTTCGCCCTCTTCCACCCGTGCACCTAACAGCACATAGAGCGTCGCATCACCGCCATCATCAAGGATCATGTTTGCACCTTCTGGGAACATGAAGGACCGGTCGAGATAATCCCAATGCTCTTCCAAGGACTGGCCTTTAATCGCGAACACGGGCGTGCCGCCGGCGGCGATTGCTGCTGCAGCGTGATCCTGAGTGGAGAAAATGTTGCAAGAGGCCCACCGCACATCTGCACCAAGATCGACGAGTGTTTCAATCAGGACAGCGGTTTGGATAGTCATGTGCAGTGAACCAACAATGCGAGCGCCTTTCAAAGGCTTCGAGCCCCCATATTCTTTCCGCAAGGCCATTAGTCCTGGCATTTCGGTTTCGGCGATATCCAATTCCTTACGACCGAATGCAGCCAGAGAGATGTCTTTTACGATATAGTCATGTGCCATTTAGCGGTCCTCATGGGTTTCTATTGTCTGTGGGGTTCAAGATTTGTGCCGCCATAACATTGCTTTGCCCTCTCGACAATAGGGCTGGGCGCAATATAACCTATGGCGAAAAAAGGGCAGGCACTTATGAAACAACCCCGCGCATGGCAAAGGATGCTTTCTGGTCGCCGGCTGGATTTGCTGGATCCGACACCGGTTGATATTGAGGTGGAAGATATCGCTCATGGCTTGGCCTTTGTGGCGCGCTGGAACGGCCAAACCGTCGGTAATTTTGCATATTCTGTGGCCGAACACTCTTTGTTGGTGGAACAGATTTTTCTGCGTCTTCATCCTAAGGCCTCGCCTGCGAATCGATTAACCGCGCTGCTACACGATGCGCCGGAATATGTTATTGGAGATATGATCTCCCCGGTAAAGGCGTCGGTTGGACCAGGATATGATGATCTCGACAAACGGTTGAGCGCTGCCATTCATATCCGTTTTGGACTGTCGGCCGTCACGGCCTCGACATTAAAAAAGCAGATTAAAAAAGCAGATAAGATTAGTGCATGGTTGGAAGCCACCCAGCTGGCAGGGTTTTCGTGGGCGGAAGCGGATCGGTTGTTCGGCAGGGTGGACGCCAATCTTGCTGCCAACTTGACCCTTCATTTGCGCCCGCCTTTGGAGGTGCGGCAAGACTTTACAGCGAAACATGCAGAGCTTCTGGCGCGGATGTGATTGCCGGCGTTGCCAATGTACATTTCGGCATAATGTATTGGTGTTGCCTTCAAAGCAGGGCAGGGCTTTTGTGAGCTGGCTGCAACTGGAAATACGATTGCGTCACCAAAAAGGCCTTCCCCAAAATGGAAAAGGCCTTTCAAGTTGTGCGCTTACAGAGCCGGTTCAAACCTTCGTGAAATAGTCCTCACAGACGCCTTCGCGGTAAACATCTGCCGTACAACAATGCAGCCCGCCGCCAAAGGCATAGGCATCTCGTAGGTCGACCTCGACCACTTCCATGCCCAGCTTGTCCATTTGTTCTGCCTGATAGACCTCTGACTTTTCTACACAAACAGTTTTTGGATCTAAGACGAGAACATTCATGCTCAGCCATGTGGAAGAGTAGCACAATGGTGGTGGAGCGTTGTGGGCTGGTTGGGCAGAATCGACAATCTGCCAATCGTTCTTTTCGAACATCTCACGTTGTTCATCCGGCAGGCGGCGTTGTGGATTGTTCAAGATCAGCCCTGGACGCAAGGGGGTGAATGTTGCGTCGATGTGAATGGGGTAGGGGTCGCCTGGAAAATTAACCGCATGCACCCGATGATCTGGAAAATGTCGGCGCAGCCATTCGATTCCCTTGAGGTTCGTGGTGAACCCGTGTTGAACGACCAAATCTTTACCAAACCGCAGAACATCGGCGGCATCGAACAACGGCTCTTCTTCTGTGGTGACAAAGAATTTGTCCGCCGTCCACTTCAGTCGTTTTTCAACACCGATCTTTTCAGAAAGGTAATCGGGATGATAATCTGCATCGGTCAGCCGAGGTTTGGGGGCGGATTCATGGCGAAATTTGGGGTCCTCTTCAAAATATTTTTGCATCAAGGGGCGGTAGTTCAAATATTCAAACCAGCGACAGCGATAAGACATGGTTGCTTCGAGCATTTCAGAACCGACGGTCAACAAGACATCGCGCGGCGGCATACAACCAAATTGGCTTTGCGTCGAGAAATCTGGAGTTTGCACTGGCACTGAGTGATCAATTGACGTGGGGCGGTCCACGCGAATGCCGCGTTTTTCCAACTGGCTCGCGAAATTATCGAGCAACTCATTGGCGCGATCAATCGTTTCTTGTGGCCGGCGCCCCCATTGGCCGCGCATATCGCTATCTTCTGGTACTTTTGCATCCAAAGCCGGCTCTTCTGCTGGAATATGGCAATTATCCGCCCGGCCAACGATCACATGGCGCAGTGGGTCCCATTCATTCCAACTATTAACAATTGTTTTACCAGTGTCGCGCATTTGCAGGCTCCCGAGTGAGTGAGGATGTGAAAACTTAAATTGCAAATAAATCGTTTTTTGGGCAGTGGCTATATCAAAGCGAAGGGTGAAGGGTGACGCGCGACCTTTCAGCCTCTATATTGACAGTCAGGCCTTAGAGGGGCAGGCAGGCAAAACAGCCGCTTCAAGCACAAGGGATTACAATGACGAATCATGTTTATAAGGGCGATTTGCCTGATGGCTTAGATTTGGGCCCAATCGTGGCCATTGATTGTGAGACTATGGGTCTGAACCCAAAGCGCGACCGCCTCTGTGTGGTGCAGCTGTCCAGTGGTGATGGCCATGCGCATTTGGTGCAGGTGGCCAAGGGGCAAACTGCGGCGCCAAATTTATGCCGGATGCTCGAAGATCCCAATGTTCTTAAGCTATTTCACTTTGGTCGGTTTGATCTTGCCGCTATGAAGGCGGCGTTTGGGGCTGTGACCGCGCCCGTTTACTGCACCAAAATTGCCAGCCGCATGACTCGGACTTACACGGATCGTCATGGTTTGAAAAACCTGCTGCAAGAATTGCTGTCTGTGGATATTTCCAAACAACAGCAATCTTCCGATTGGGGCGCGGAGCAATTGTCTAAGGCGCAGGTGGAGTATGCTGCATCTGATGTGCTATATTTGCACAGGCTTCGTGAGCGTCTGAATGAGATGCTCATCCGTGAGGGCCGCATGGAACTGGCGCAATCGTGTTTTGATTTTCTGCCCACACGGGCCGAGC
>JAKMFM010000075.1 GCA_022425445.1 Planktomarina sp. | reverse complement strand
CTTCGATGATATCTTTTTTCTCTGCATTGAAAGCAGTGGCATCATCTTTAAAATACTGCACCAATGTGCCGGGCTCCGGACCCTCATAGAGGATCTTTGCCTTGCCTTCATAAACCAACTTGCGACGTGCCATGTGACTCTCCGTGCTCTGCTCGCCTCATATGGCAATGTGCGACGGGCGGCAAGTCGGCAAGGGGCCTCTCTCCCTGTGAAGGCCGCAATTTTTCTCAGCAGCCCAAACATCCATCAAAAAATTTCACGAGATACCCTGTCGGAACAAATGTTTGTCCGGGGCAGCAGGGTGGGTGTTTCCAACCGAATTTTCATAATTTACATGATAAAAATCAATTTTACTCATGTTGCCCTTTCGGGCAAGAGCTAAGCTTGAAGCTCCACTTAAGGCCATGACATGACAACAGACACGCAAAGCCCCCTACAACGTATGCTTGCAGAGCGCGATTGGATTTTAGCCGATGGTGCGACGGGAACAAATTTGTTCAATATGGGATTGGCGTCGGGAGATGCGCCGGAGCTTTGGAACGACACCGCACCAGACAAAATTAAGGCGCTCTACAAAGGCAGCGTGGATGCTGGCTCAGATTTATTTCTGACCAATTCTTTTGGCGGCAATAGATCCAGACTAAAACTGCATGGTGCAGAAGCGCGCGCCGCCGAACTGTCACGCATCTCAGCGCAGATCGGTCGGGAGGTGGCAGATGCCTCCGGTCGGACGGTGATTGTTGCTGGCTCCGTTGGCCCAACCGGTGAAATCATGGAACCCATGGGACCGCTATATTATTCTGTGGCCGTGGAAATTTTTCACGAGCAGGCCGAGGGTCTAAAGGCCGGTGGCGCAGATCTGGCTTGGGTCGAAACGATCTCTTTTGGCGATGAATACCGGGCCGCAGCAGAGGCCTTTGCCCGCGCAGATTTGCCCTGGGTTGGCACAATGAGCTTTGACACGGCTGGGCGCACCATGATGGGCACCACCGCAACACAGATGGTGAAACTTTTGGACAGGATTCCCAACAAGCCGCTCGCCTTCGGGGCCAATTGTGGCGTGGGGGCGTCCGATCTTTTGAGAACGATCTTGGGATTCTCCGCCACTGGCACGCAAACCCCTATCGTCGCGAAAGGCAATGCGGGCATTCCGAAATATCACGATGGCCACATTCATTATGACGGCACACCCGAGTTGATGGCCCATTACGCCACCTTAGCGCGCGATTGCGGTGCAACCATCATTGGCGGCTGCTGCGGCACCATGCCGGAACATTTAAGGGCCATGCGCACAGCATTGGAAGGGCATAGACCCCAAGAGCGGCCGAGCTTGAAGGTTATCGAAGCAGCTCTTGGAGGCTTCTCCTCAGACAGCGACGGCACCGATGGCGCTGGCCCGACCCGCTTGCGGCAGAACCGCAGGCGGCGCAGCGCCTGAGGCGCGCCAATTGCCGCAATCCGACGGCATTTTGCAAAAGGTCGGTAGCGGCGGACTTGTTGTCGCAATCG
Organism: Planktomarina sp.; assembly: GCA_022425445.1. Classification (GTDB taxonomy): domain Bacteria; phylum Pseudomonadota; class Alphaproteobacteria; order Rhodobacterales; family Rhodobacteraceae; genus Planktomarina. Next base: position 1,050 of record JAKMFM010000075.1, on the reverse strand, counting down.
GTGAAGACCAAATAGATCCACCGACCGCATACGGGTGGAGATAAGTTCCATAAGAAGGCGCTGGCCAATGTCTGATCAAGAAGACGATATCATCCTCTCCGAATTGAACGACGAAGATCTCGTCGCCCAAATGTTTGACGATCTCTACGACGGTCTAAAAGAAGAGATCGAAGAAGGCGTGAACATTTTGCTAGAGCGCAAATGGGAGCCCTATCAGATTTTGACTGAGGCGTTGGTGGGCGGAATGACCATCGTGGGCAATGACTTCCGAGATGGTATTTTGTTCGTTCCTGAGGTTTTGCTTGCAGCGAATGCAATGAAGGGTGGCATGGCCATCTTGAAACCATTGCTGATCGAAACCGGTGCGCCACGCGTTGGTAAGATGGTGATTGGCACAGTCAAAGGCGATATCCACGATATCGGCAAAAACCTCGTTGGTATGATGATGGAGGGCGCCGGTTTTGAAGTGGTCGATCTCGGGATCAATAACTCCGTCGAAGCCTATCTGGAAGCGATCGAAACCGAAGGGCCCGATATTTTGGGCATGTCTGCACTTTTGACCACGACGATGCCTTACATGAAGGTTGTCATCGACACTATGGTCGAAAAAGGCATGCGCGATGATTACACAGTGTTGGTCGGCGGGGCACCGTTGAATGAAGAATTTGGCAAGGCCATCGGTGCCGATGCCTATTGCCGCGATGCAGCGGTTGCTGTGGAAACAGCCAAGGAATTCATGGCCCGCAAACATAACAGCTTGGCCGCCAACGCGTAGCATACAACGCAATAGAATGCGCATGCGGCCCGACCTGTCTCAGGTGGGGCCGTTTTTGTAACAAAGCCGCAGGGGTGAAGTGAGATGGTACAGCCCGTTTCAGACGATCAGCTCGCAACCGAAGGCATGCAGCTGCGCAATCAAGGCCGCGTTTTGTTGATTGCTTGCGGCGCTTTGGCGCGGGAAATTCTGGCCGTAATGAAGACAAATGATTGGCAGCATATGGATTTACAATGCCTGCCAGCCATCTATCACAACACCCCAGATAAAATCAC
>JAKMFM010000045.1 GCA_022425445.1 Planktomarina sp. | reverse complement strand
GCCGGTTGCGCACCACGATCCAGTCCAAGGGTGCCAATCCGGCCTCGGCGCGCAATTGTCGTGCGCTCCACACCATTTCGGAATAGACAGATGGGCCCTGCACGGTGATCCCGTCACTCTTAATTTTAGCCAGAAGGTCAAAGTCAATGAAGCTGTCATTGAGCGGGGTGATAAGTGTATCGGCCATAGCATGCGCCATTTGAGACAGGCGCGTGTGGCTGCCTGGGCAATCAATTACTATGAAATCAGATTGTGGCTCCAGCACTTCTACAGCAGCTGAGAGGCGGCGATCCATCAGGTTTTCACTCGGTTTAAGCTCGGCATTAGAAATTTCAGGCAATTCAATGTAGTTGGGCGATTGTAGAGTGATCTCTTTCTCGGCCGCATAACGGAGACGGTTGGTCACATATTGGCCGAATGTTTTTTGGCGCAAGTCCAGATCCAGACCGCCGACCCGATGCCCCATACGCGCCAAAGCAGTGGCCAGATGCATGGTTGTGGTCGACTTTCCAGACCCGCCCTTTTCATTGCCCACGACGATAATATGCGCCATCTCATGCCTCTTCAATTTGATGTATTTTGCACCCGATATAGACGCTCGACTTGGGCAAGGAAAGTCGCTTGAGACGGGCTTGCCGACTTATGTTCTCTGCGCCCACATTGTCCAAAGCCAACAAAAAAGACCGGCCCCAGGGAGCCGGTCTTTTGAATCTATGAAGGAGAGTGACTTAGAAGCCCAGACCTTCGTATTTCTTCTTGAACTTTGACACACGGCCGCCAGTGTCCATCAAACGCGCACCGCCACCGGTCCAAGCTGGATGCACAGAGGGGTCGATGTCCAGCGCGAGCTGATCGCCATCTGCGCCATAAGTGGAGCGCATTTGCACGATGTCGCCATTGGTCATTTTGACATTGATGAAGTGATAGTCTGGATGGGTATCTTTTTTCATGGGCCCTCTCCTTATGACTTGGGTTTATAGTTAGTTTGCTCTGCGATCCGTGCGGATTTACCACGACGATCCCTGAGGTAATACAGTTTGGCGCGACGGACGCGACCACGGCGGACAACGGTGATGCTGTCGATGTTGGTGGAATGCAGTGGGAACACACGTTCCACGCCCTCACCAAACGAAATCTTACGAACAGTAAACGATCCTGCGATGCCAACGCCATTGTTGCGTGCGATGCATACGCCCTCGTAATTCTGAACCCGGCTCCTTGTGCCTTCGGTTACTTTATAACCTACACGTACGGTATCTCCGGCTTTGAAATCGGGGATGTCTTTCCCGAGGGCGGCAACTTGCTCCGCCTCTAATTGTGCAATCAGATTCATCTGACGCTCCTTTGGTTGCTCGTGGTTGTTCCACGAAGTTTGATACCACCTCAGAGCTCTCAGTCTTCTTCCGGGTCTACCGCAGTGCCCGCTAGAGATCAGGTTGTCGTTGCTTACAGCGGCGCTTATGGGTCCTTTGATCCGCAGGCCCCGAAGAAAGGGTGCGCGTATAATCAAAAACGAAACAGCACAGCTACCCGAATCCATCTCTGGACCAGGCCTGCGCCGTATATTTCGAGACTGCGGGCAAAGCAAGAGGATAGATTGGGGCTACGGCGCCAAAGAGCGCCTTATTTCCGATACTTTTCCCAAAGATCTGGCCGACGGTCTTGGGTCAGGGCTTCGGATTGGTCAGCCTGCCATTGTGCCACCTTGCCATGATCGCCCGATAGCAACACGGGCGGGATTTCGCGTCCTTCCCAAATTGGCGGGCGGGTGTATTGCGGGTGTTCCAGCAGGCCGTTGGAAAAGCTCTCTTGTTCTGTGCTGGCTTGGTTGCCCAACACGCCGGGAATGAGACGGACAGCGGCGTCGAGCATGACCTGTGCTGCCAATTCACCACCGGAAAGTACATAATCCCCAATGCTAATTTCTTCGATTTGAAAGTGATCAATCACCCTTTGGTCGATCCCCTCAAACCGGCCACAGAGAACCACAGCACCCGGACCATCGGCCAGCGCTTGCGCGCGGGCTTGGGTCAATGGACGACCGCGGGGCGACATATAAATGATTGGGCAGGGCGGGCGGCGCAGCGATATATCTGACAAGGCGCGCCCCAATACATCGGCACGCATGACCATACCTGCCCCGCCACCGGCTGGGGTGTCATCAACATTGCGATGCTTGCCCTCTCCATAGGGCCGCAGATCATGGGTGTGCAATTGCCACTTGTCGTCTTTCAGCCCTTTCCCAGTGAGGGAGGCTCCCAACACGCCCGGAAAAAGATCAGGAAAAAGTGTGATCACATCGGCGCGCCAGACACCGGCTAAATCTGGCGTTTCCCCATCCAGCGCCCGAGGTTTGAGCGTTGCACGGATTGACTTGCGCCCATGAGATTTGCTGAGTGCGGTCATAAGAGCCCTTCGGGCGGATCAATAACAATCCGCCGTGCCGCCAGATCTACCGTGGGCACAATTGCCTTGGTAAAGGGGATTAAGGCCGTATCTGACGCACCGGGGACGGTGACCTCAAGCAAATCATCAGCGCCGTGGTTCATCACGGATTTCACATGACCCATTTCAATTCCACCGGTGTCGCAGACCTGTAGGCCGATCAAATCGGAATAGTAGTATTCATCATCTGGCAAAGCCGGCAGATCTTCACGGCGGGCAAACAGTTGCGTACTGCGCAGCATATCTGCTTGTTCCTTGGTCTCCACCCCAATGATGCGGGCTGAAAACCCATTTTTGATTTGGCCGATCAACGACAGCTCAAAGCTGCGCGTCCCGGATTCGTCCAACAAGGGCGTATAGGTTTCGAGATCGCTTGGGTTGGCGCAATAGCTTTTCACCCGCAATTCTCCCCGCACCCCATAAGCGCCTGCAATCATGCCAACACAGATTAACGCTGTCATTGGGTCACTCCTAAACAATAGCCGTTCTGCATTTTGCCACCGTCCTCGATACACATCTCGCTGGCTTGATGGCGGGCGTAAAAATACCCAACCAAGAAGCAGGTTCCGATCAGCATCAAAGAGCGAATAGGGCGCAACAACATGCTCTACCCTTACTTCGAAACCTCAAAATGGAAAACCCCGCCAAAGAGGCGAGGCTCATTATTTTTCGAAGCGCAGGCGACGCCACGCGGAAGATTACTCTTCTGCGGCGGCTTCTTCTGCAGGCGCCTCGTCTTCCACCGGAGTGGCCGCTTTGGCGGCTTTTTCTTCAGCGCGCTCAATGGCTTTTTTGCCAGGCTTGGCTTTGATTGGATTGTTACGTGTTTTGGCCGGGATTATGCCTGCGGCTTCCAGCATACGGGAAACACGATCTGTCGGCTGTGCGCCTTGACCCAGCCAGTGTTGAATGCGCTCAAGATCGAGCTTGACGCGCTCTTCGCTGTCCTTGGCCAAAAGCGGGTTATATGTGCCCAGCTTTTCGATGAAGCGACCATCGCGCGGCATGCGCGCATCAGCAGCAACAACACGGTAAAAGGGGCGCTTTTTGGACCCACCACGGGCCAAACGGATTTTCATAGCCATTGTTAATCTCCTTGAAAATGGCAAATAGG
>JAKMFM010000023.1 GCA_022425445.1 Planktomarina sp. | reverse complement strand
AAAACCCAATTTCAGTCATCTCCTTGCCCAAGCGCCCTTTTGTAAGCGCCGCCATTTGATAGCTGCGCACGGCGCATGTGGCCTGGGCTCTGCGGCTCGCAAATTCAAGAGTTTCGGGGCTGTCAATTGCTGGGTCTGTGTCTGGCCGTGTGACTAAAGTGGTCACCCCGCCCGCGGCCGCGGACAGGCCCGCCGAGCGAAAGCTTTCTTTGTGCCGCTCACCCGGTTCGCAAACTTTGGCACCAATGTCGACAATGCCTGGCGCGAGATATTTTCCCTGGCCGTCAACGCTTGGCAGCGCAGGATCATCGGCGGCGACCTGGCCATTTTTGATGCTCAAATTTCCCAACTCGACGGTCTGGTGCTCTGGATCAACCAGGTGAACATTTGTAATGCGCAAAGAGGTCATCCGGCCACCCACACCATCAATGCCACGAGAGCGGCGATGAAAATTAGCACATACATAGCAATTTTTCCGGACATGCGGGGATCTTTGGGTTCGTTCATTTGAACGGTCTCCTGCCAAGGGGGACGCATATGAAGCCTTGGGTCATAGCTTTGCCTCCGTTGCGGCTTGGTGCCTGTTGCGCATCAAAATATCCATGGCTGCCATACGCACCGCCACACCCATCTCAACCTGTTCTTGTATGACGCTGCGGTTTAAATCGTCTGCGATCTCCCCGTCAATTTCAACGCCGCGGTTCATCGGGCCGGGGTGCATGACAATGGCATCTGGTTTGGCGTAGCTCAATTTTTCGGCATTCAAACCATAGCGGTGATAGTATTCGCGTTCGGAGGGGATAAACCCGCCATCCATGCGCTCGCGTTGCAGGCGCAGCATCATGACCACATCCACATCCTTCAAACCTTCTTCCATGTCGTGGAAGACTTCTGCTCCAAAGGCACCAATTTCTGCTGGCATCAGCGTTGCTGGACCCACAAGGCGAATGCGATTTTCCATTTTTCCGAGTAAAATTAGATTAGATCGCGCCACGCGGCTGTGAGCGACATCGCCACAAATGGCGATATTGAGGCGATGCAAACGGCCTTTTGAACGGCGGATGGTGAGGGCGTCCAGCAGGGCTTGCGTGGGGTGTTCATGCCGCCCGTCACCCGCGTTGAGCACCGCGCAATTTACTTTTTGTGCCAAGAGATCCACAGCGCCAGAATGTGGATGACGCACCACCAAAAGATCCGGGTGCATGGCATTGAGCGTCAGTGCCGTATCGATGAGGGTCTCCCCTTTTTTGATTGAACTGGCTTGCATGGCCATATTCATCACATCCGCACCCAATCTTTTACCAGCGATTTCAAAACTGGCTTGCGTGCGGGTTGAGTTTTCGAAAAACATATTGATCTGCGTACAGCCAGCAAGGGCCGCGTTCTTGCGTGCGCCGGATCTGTTTTGCTCGGCATAGTGATCTGCCAAATCCAATATTTCGGTGATGCTCTGGGGATGCAGGGGTTCTATCCCCAATAGATGCTGAAGTTGCATATCGACCTCTCCGGTTGGCGTTTTATAGAAAGAGTGACCGCCCACGGCAAGGGCCGGGTGCAAGGAAATGTCATTTGGGCCTGCGGCGCGTTATTTTTGCCGCGCCGCCTCTAAGATTGAGTGATTTACCTTCCTATGAGAACGGCATAGTTTGCGAATATGGATCAATTGGATTGGCATATGGCACGCGCCGCTTTGCAGTGGCAGGCAGAGCTCGGAGTGAGCGATGCGGTGGGCGATGTGCCAATTGACCGCTATGAGGTCCCGGTGCAAAGTCCAAAACTGCCCACGGTCGCGCCAACGCAGCCCGGCGCGCCAGAGGTTGCAGGCGCACCGGCGGCAGCGATGACGGCGATGGATCCGCTTGCTCTGGCTGAAGCTGCTGCGGCTGCCGCGCAAGATTTGCCGGCGTTACAACTCGCATTGCAAAATTTTTCCCATTGCGATCTACGCCGCGGCGCCCGCAATTTGGTGTTTGGCCGGGGCACAGCAGGGGCCCGTGTGATGATCTTGGAAGATGCACCAGGGCGGGCGGAGGATCTGCAAGGTCTACCGTTTGCAGGCCCGACCGGTCAATTGCTCGACAAAATGTGCGCGGCCATTGGTTTGAATGGGCGAGAGGCGGTTTATACAGCCTCGGTCATTCCTTGGCGCCCACCGCAAGACCGCGAAGCCAGCGCGTCTGAAATCGCGATGATGCAGCCGTTCTTGCGTCGTCACATTACCTTAGCTGCGCCACAGGTTGTCATCTGTATGGGCAACATCAGTTGCCAGGCGATTTTGGGCAAAGGCGGCTTGAGCAAGCTGCGTGGTACATGGCAAACGGGTTTTGCGTTGCCAGTCTTGCCGATGGTGCACCCCCAAGTCTTGCTGCGCCAGCCTTCGCGGAAGAAACAGGCATGGCAAGATTTGTTGATGCTCAAAGCTTGGCTCAGCAAGCAATCCGAAGGAGGCAGGACGTGACCGATGCACCAACAAAAAATGACTTCGTCGCGGTGCGCATTGCGGTACTAACCGTGTCCGACAGCCGCAGCCTCAGCAATGATAAATCCGGCGATACCCTGGTGGCGCGCCTGCAAGGGGCCGGGCATATCTTGGCCGACCGCGATATTTTAATCGATGATCGCGCGGCGATTGCCGAGAAATTGCGCCAGTGGTCGCGCGACCCGTCAATTGATGTGGTTCTGAGCACTGGCGGCACGGGGCTTACGGGCCGTGATGTGAGCGTTGAAGCGCATCGGGATGTCTACGAAAAAGAAATTGACGCATTTTCAACCGTCTTTACCCATGTTTCCATGAAAAAAATTGGCACATCGGCGATCCAAAGCCGAGCAACGGGCGGCGTGGCCAATGGCACCTATATGTTTGCACTGCCGGGCAGTCCGGGCGCCTGTAAAGATGCTTGGGACGAAATACTCGTTAAGCAGTTGGATATCAGACATAAACCCTGTAATTTTGTCGAAATTATGCCGCGGCTGGATGAGCATCTGCGAAGAAAATAATCCGCATCGCTGAATCTTCGTGACGTGGCGACAGTTTGCACTAGAACAGTATTAGCGAAGATCGAGAGGATTGTTGGATGCGGTTTCTACGCAAAAGTTTAATGGGTTTATTTCTATTGGCGGCGACCGTGGCGCTGTTCGCCTATGCAATCATGATGGTTCGGGGCGCGATTGAGAACAAAGGCGATGATCAGCGGCGCGGCGGCGGTGGTCGCGAACGTATTTTTGCGGTGAACGCCGTGCCTTTTGAACCGGGCCAGCACGTTCCGGTCCTCCAGGTCTTTGGTGAGGTTCAAAGCAAGCGTAGCCTTGATATTCGACCGGCAATCGGCGGAACCGTCACGGAGTTGCACCCGAATTTTAAAAATGGTGGTTCGGTCTTGGAGGGTGATGTGCTTTTGCGGATTGATCCGTCAAATGCACAAACAGCTCTGGCTTTGGTACAGGCTGACATGGCTGATGCCCAGGCGGATCTGCGCGAGGCCATACGGGCGCTGGACTTGGCCAAAGACGAGATCAGCGCTGCGCAGGAGCAAGCCACGCTGCGTCAAAAAGCATTGGTCCGGCAGCAAAATCTCGTGACCCGAGGGGTCGGCACTGCGGCCTCAGTGGAAGCTGCGGAACTGGCCGCGTCCACGGCGCGGCAATCAGTTCTGGCCCGGCGCCAAGCGTTGCAGGCCGCTGAGGCGCGCTTAGATCAAGCGCGTGCGCGGGTCATGCGGGTGGAGATTTCACTTGAGGAAGCGGAGCGCAATCTGCGCGACACGGTCGTCCGCGTGGCCTTTTCCGGGCTTTTGGCAAATGTCACTGTTTTACAGGGTGGAACTGTAACCAACAATGAAAAAATTGGTCAATTGGTCGATCCTTTGGCGCTAGAAGTGGCCTTTCGCGTGAGCACTTCGCAGCATCGGCGTTTGCTCGATGATGGGGGCAAGTTGCGGGCCGCTGAGGTTTCGGTGTCGCTGGACTTGCTCGGCGCGGAGATGCGCTCAAGCGGTGAGATTACCCGCGAAGCCGCTGTCGTCGGCGAAGGTTTGACCGGGCGATTGCTCTTCGCCAGTCTTGCAACCTCCAAGGGTCTTCGGCCCGGCGACTTTGTGACGGTCAATATCACGGAACCGGCTTTGAACTGGGTTGCCCGCCTGCCGGCCACGGCCGTAAGCGGCAATAACCAGGTTCTGGTGATCGCCGAAGATGGGCGTCTGTCGGAGGCCGATATTGCTCTCGTGCGCCATCAGGGAGATGATGTTTTGGTCCGCTCGCGTGAGCTGAGCGGGGCGCAGATCGTCGCGGAACGATCACCCTTGCTGGGCGCGGGCATCAAAGTGCGGGTGTTGCGGGCTGAGGGCGAGGCGCCACCGGCTGAGCCAGACACCATCGCGCTGGATCCGGAGCGGCGGGCCAAGCTGATTGCCTTTGTCGAGGCCAATAAACGCATGCCCAAACAGGTTAAGGCGCGGCTCTTGGCGCAGTTGCAAGAACCGGAGGTGCGCAAAGAAGTGGTTGAGCGGCTCGAAGGCCGCATGGGGGGATAAGGGATGTCCGTGATACGTACCGCCACAGGCGGGATTTTATCTTACATGACCCGACACCGCACAGCGGCGAACCTATTTTTACTTATCATGCTGGTTGCGGGGGCTGTCTCCTTTCCGCAAATGCGGGCGCAATTTTTTCCTGATGTGATTATCGACAGGGTCACTGTGAGCGTGCGGTGGGATGGCGCTGGACCTGAGGATGTTGACCGGGCGATAGTACAGGTGGTCGAACCAGCCTTGCTTGGGATTGAAGGGGTGAACAGCACCTCGGCAACCTCCTCAGAAGGTATAGCGCGGATTACAATGGAGTTTGAGCCTGGCTGGGACATGGCCCGCGGCACTGATGATGCTCAAATCGCTGTAGACTCCGTTGCCAGCCAGTTTCCCGATGATGCCGATGATCCAAAAGTGACCCGTGGCGTTTGGCGTGACCGGGTCACAGACGTGGTGATTTCCGGACCAGTTGGTGTGGCGCAATTGGCTCTATTTGCCGATGAATTCGTCACGCGGCTCTTCGCCGTTGGCGTGACCCGCACAACCATTCGCG
>JAKMFM010000007.1 GCA_022425445.1 Planktomarina sp. | reverse complement strand
GCGGACCGGACGGGGCACGCGATTTTGCATACGCTCTACGGCCAGTCGTTGAAGAACAATGCAGAATTTTACATCGAATATTTCGCCATTGACTTGGTAATGTCAGAGGATGGCGTGTGCCAAGGGGTGGTGTGCTGGAAGCTGGATGATGGCACCATGCATGTGTTCAACGCCAAAACTGTAGTATTGGCCACGGGCGGCTATGGGCGCGCATATTTCAGTGCGACATCGGCGCATACCTGCACTGGCGACGGTGGCGGCATGGTTGCGCGGGCTGGGCTGCCGTTGCAGGACATGGAATTTGTGCAATTTCACCCGACGGGCATCTATGGCTCGGGCTGTTTGATCACGGAAGGCGCGCGCGGAGAGGGCGGATTTTTAAGCAATTCGCAAGATGAGCGCTTCATGGAGCGCTATGCGCCGAATTATAAAGATTTGGCGCCGCGCGATTATGTCTCGCGCTGTATGACTATGGAAATTCGCGAAGGGCGCGGTGTGGGACCTGAGGGGGATCACATCTACCTCAATCTGAGCCATCTACAACCCGAAGCCCTTGCGGAGCGCCTGCCGGGGATTTCAGAGTCTGCCAATATATTTGCAGGCGTTGACGTGACCAAGGAACCAATTCCTGTTCTTCCGACAGTGCACTATAACATGGGCGGCATTCCAACGAATTTTTGGGGCGAGGTGCTGAACCCAACAGCCAAAGACCCCAATGCCACTGTTCCCGGCCTGATGGCTGTGGGTGAAGCGGGCTGTGCCTCGGTTCACGGGGCCAACCGTTTGGGTTCGAACTCATTGATTGATTTGGTGGTGTTCGGCCGCGCCGCTGCGATCCGTGCAGGTAAAACCGTCGATGCGGCCGCTCCAGCGGCGGCGATCAATATGGCGTCTGTGGACAAAGCCTTCGGCCGCTTTGATGGGCTACGCCACGCGGCGGGTCATTTACCCACCGCAGACCTGCGCCTCGAAATGCAAAAAACCATGCAGGCGGATGCGGCGGTGTTCCGGACCTCGAAGACCTTAGCCGATGGGGTCGATAAGATGACCGCTGTGGCCGGTAAAATGAGCGATATTAAAGTGACAGACCGCAGCCTGGTGTGGAATTCCGATCTTATGGAAACTCTCGAGCTTACCAACTTGATGCCGAACGCCATGGCGACAATCGTAGGCGCCGAGGCGCGCAAGGAAAGTCGTGGGGCACATGCGCATGAGGATTTCACCGAACGTAACGATGACAATTGGCGCGTGCATACCATTGCTCGGGTGGATGGATCACAGGTTGATTTGAGCTACCGACCAGTGATTACCGAACGGCTGACAACCGAAGACGAAGGGGGCATCTCCCTGGCGCAGATCGCACCGAAAGTGAGAACGTTCTGATGCGGCCTATGGGGTATTTTGCTGCGGTGGCTGTCTCTTGGATCGGGGGGGCAGCTCTTGCTGAATTTTCCCAATCTCAGCTTGCGGCTTTGACGGTATTGTCTCCATTGGCGCAGGAACAATTGGATCCAACAAATGCGCAGGCCCTTGCAGAATGTATGGTTTTAGCGGCCAAGGTGGAGGAAGTTTCTCGCATCGCTGCTTTTGCCGGCATGGCACCCAGCCCGGTCATAATGGATCTGGCCAATGAAATTATCCAGCGCCCGGCGGTGCTGAGCTGTTTGACTGAAAAGCTGTCTTAGGGGATGCGGGCTTTGGCATATCACCCGATGAGACAGTTGACGTTGCTTGTTGATAGGCTGCATGGCGCTGTTTGCGTCTGCTCTGTGGAGAAATAATATGGTACAACTGACACTCCCAAAAAATTCCCGCATCACCCGCGGCAAAGTCTGGCCGAAACCGGAAGGCGCGACAAATCTACGGGTTTTCAAGATTTACCGTTGGAACCCTGATGATGGCAAAACTCCGCAGGTGGACACTTATTTCGTAGATATGGATACCTGCGGCCCCATGGTTTTGGACGCTCTCATCAAGATTAAGAGCGAAATTGATCCCACGCTGACCTTCCGCCGTTCCTGTCGCGAGGGCATCTGTGGCTCCTGCGCGATGAATGTCGATGGTGTGAACACGCTGGCCTGCATCTATGGCATGGATGAGATCAAGGGGGACGTGAAAATTTATCCCTTGCCGCATATGCCGGTCGTTAAAGATCTGATTCCTGATTTGACGCATTTTTATGCGCAGCATGCGTCAATTATGCCTTGGCTTGAGACAAAGACTAACCGTCCGGCGAAGGAGTGGCTGCAATCGATTGAGGATCGAAAAAAGCTAGATGGGCTCTATGAATGTGTGATGTGTGCCTGCTGCTCGACGTCTTGCCCGTCCTATTGGTGGAACGGGGATCGCTATCTCGGTCCAGCGGCTTTGTTACACGCTTATCGCTGGATTATTGACAGCCGTGATGAGGCGACCGGAGAGCGCTTGGATAATCTGGAAGATCCGTTCAAACTCTATCGCTGTCATACCATCATGAATTGCACCAAAACCTGTCCAAAAGGTTTGAATCCTGCAAAATCAATTGCATCTATTAAAGAAATGATGGTCGAGCGGCGGGTCTAGACACGGGACGCTCGGCGAAAGCGGCTTCCAGGGCTATTTCCACCATATCCCCAAAGCTGCGTTCCCGCTCTTCGGAGGGCAGGGCCTTATGGGTCAGCAGATGATCGGAGATGGTGCAAACGGCCAAAGCCCGACGATTGTGCCGGGCCGCCAAATTGTAAAGCTCTGCGGTTTCCATTTCGACGGCGAGAATGCCATGACGGGTCATTTGTTCGCTGAGGTCTGGCCGTTCGTCATAAAAGACATCTGACGAATAAATTCCGCCCACATGGGCGTCGATGCTGCGACCGCGTGCGGCGGTTACAGCCGCCTCGAGCAGGCCATAATCGGCACAAGGCGCAAAATTGATCTCTTTGAACATGCCAAGGGATGGTGTGGAAAGAGTCGAGGCGGTCATGGCAATCACTACATCGCGCAGCTTGACCTTGGGGCTCATACCACCGGCTGAACCGATGCGGATCAAAGTTTTGGCGTCATAGTCTTTTATCAATTCATTGACGTAGATGGAGAGGCTCGGCATGCCCATGCCAGATCCTTGGATGGTCACCCTGTTACCGCGCCAAAGCCCCGTATAGCCCAGCATGCCGCGCACTTGGTTGACGCATTTTGCCTTTTCCAAAAAGGTCTCCGCCGCCCATTTTGCGCGCAGAGGGTCCCCGGGCAAGAGCACAGTTTCGGCAATTTCGCCCGGTTTCGCACCAATGTGAATGGTCATCATATCACCTCGAATATTTTATGAACGGAGTCAGCGTGCCGATCCGGTCATAGAGCACACGCGCGGTTTCGTTGAAATCTTGGGTCATCCAATAAACGTTTGGCGTGCCATTGGCATCGGCCGCAGCGTAAACGGCCTCGATCAAAGCGCGACCAACACCCTGCCCACGGACCGTATCTTCGACATAGAGATCTTGTAGATAACATACATCTTCTGTGCGCCAATTATGGGCGTGATAAATGTAATGGACAATACCCACCGCCGCCCCATCCAGCTCGGCGACACGCGCATTTTGCACAAGATTGGCTGGATCGATCAGTCGTGCAAAGGTCGTTTCATAAATTTCAGGGGCAATCGCCGTGTCGTAAAACGACAGGTAATCGCACCACATCTGCCCCCAAACGACCCGGTCGTCAGCTACAAGAGGTCGGATGTGCAGCGGCATATGCCAGCTCCTTCGTCGTTAAGCGGAATGTGCCCCGTCGGCGAGAGATTTGACAAAGGCCAAGATCTCCGCAGGGGACTTCCCGGCGCCAATTTCATCAACAATGGCCGAGCCAACAACCGCGCCATCAGCCACGGATGCGATATCATGCGCGTTTTGCGGGGTGCGAATTCCAAAGCCTACGATGATTGGTAAATCGGTGGCCGCTTTGATGCGCGCGACTTCTGGTCCAACGTTGCTGGCCTGCGCGGCCGCGGCGCCGGTGATGCCATTGATTGAGACATAGTAGACAAAGCCAGAGGTGTTGGTGAGGACTTTGGGCAAGCGCTTATCATCCGTGGTTGGCGTGGCCAGGCGGATAAAATTCAGGCCAGCCTTTTGAGCGGGAATGCACAGTTCGCTGTCTTCTTCCGGCGGTAGATCGACCACAATCATCCCATCGATGCCTGCTTCTTTGGCTTCGGCAAGAAAACGCGCAACTCCGCGTGAATAAATTGGGTTGTAATAGCCCATCAACACAATTGGCGTTATGTCATCGGTTTCGCGAAACTCTCGGACCATTTGCAGAGTTTTGTCGAGGGTCATTCCGGCCTCTAGCGCGCGTTGCCCAGCCAATTGAATGGTGGGGCCGTCGGCCATTGGATCGGTGAAGGGCAGGCCCAATTCTATTATATCAACCCCGGCGGCGGGCAGGCCTTTGACCACCTCTAATGCGCTCTCATAGGTTGGATCTCCAGCCATGACATAGGTCACAAAAGCCTTTTTTCCGGCGGCTTTGAGTTCTGCAAATTTTGCGTCGATCCGTGTCATATCTGGCCCTTCATATTGCTTATGTCCTGACATGCCGTAAAGGCGGGCCAAGTTCAATATACTTTGGTCAAGCATAGAGCAATCTGTGATATTTGCTGCGCCGCCGACTCAGCGCAGTTCTGCTTGCTCTGCTGGACCGGCGCAGATAAGAGCGGTTTGAAAATGAAGGAGTGCATCATGGGTTTTAGAATGGGTATCGTTGGCTTGCCAAATGTTGGCAAATCCACCTTGTTTAACGCGCTGACCAAAACGGCTTCTGCGCAGGCAGCGAATTTTCCATTTTGCACCATTGAGCCGAATGTTGGGGAGGTTAACGTGCCAGACACGCGCTTGGCAAATCTGGCACAGATTGCCAACTCAGCAAGTGTCATACCGGCGCGCATGACCTTTGTGGACATCGCCGGGCTCGTCAAAGGCGCAAGCCAAGGCGAGGGGCTGGGCAATCAATTTCTAGCCAATATCCGCGAAACTGACGCAATCGCCCATGTGGTTCGTTGTTTTGAAGACGGGGATGTGGTGCATGTCTCTGATCATGTAGATCCCATTGCAGATGCCGATACGATCGATACAGAGCTTATGCTGGCGGATATGGAAAGCGTCGAGAAGCGCCTTCAAAACATCGTGCGAAAAGTGCGCGGTGGTGACAAGGAAGCGGTGCAGCAAGAGCGCCTGCTACGCGCTGCTTTGGCCGCTTTAGAGCAGGGCAAGCCAGCCCGCACAGTTGAGGTCGATCCAGAAGATGCCAAGCAATGGAAAATGCTGCAATTGCTCAGTACTAAGCCGATCCTCTATGTCTGCAATGTGGGCGAGTCTGATGCGGCGTCTGGCAATCGATATTCAGACGCTGTGGCGAAAATGGCCGCAGAGCAGGGCAACAGCCATGTGATCATTTCCGCGCAGATCGAAGAAGAGATTAGCCAGCTTGACGACGAAGAGGCCGAGATGTTTCTTGACGAAATGGGGCTTGAGGAAGCCGGCCTTGATCGCCTGATCCGCGCAGGCTACGCGCTTTTGGCGCTTGAGACCTATTTCACAGTCGGCCCTAAAGAGGCTCGGGCCTGGACGATCAAACACGGTACAACCGCGCCGCAGGCCGCGGGTGTTATCCATGGTGATTTTGAGCGCGGGTTCATTCGCGCTGAGACCATAGCCTATGAAGATTTTGCCGCGCTTGGCGGCGAGTCTGCAGCAAAAGAAGCCGGCAAAATGCGCGCTGAGGGAAAATCTTATGTCGTGCAAGACGGTGACGTGATGCATTTCCTATTTAACACCTAGGGGCGGCACAATCGGCTCACCGGAAGGGGGAGGGGGCGCAATGGCGCTTAAACTGATTGTCGATACAGATCCGGGCATTGATGATGCCATGGCGATTTTTTACGCTATTGCTTCGCCTGAGATCGATCTCTTGGGTCTCACAACCGTGTTTGGCAATGTGACAACACCTAAAGCCACGCGCAATGCGCTGTATTTGCTGGAACAAGCGGGGATTGAGATTCCTGTGGCGGAAGGGATGCATCGTCCCCGTATGCTCCCACCATTTCCACCATCCTCTGCGGTGCATGGGGGCGAGGGTCTTGGGACGCTTGATGTGCCCACGTCCCAGCGTCATGCCTTGGTGGAGAGCGCTCCGGAGTATCTGGTACGGATGTCGCGCGCGCACAAGGGGGAATTATTGCTCTGTCCCATTGGGCCTTTAACCAATGTTGCCGCGGCGATGGATCTCGATCCGTCGTTTTGCGGCAATCTCAAGGGCATGGTTGTCATGGGCGGCAGTCTGCGTGCAGGGGGCAATATCACCTCGGTGGCGGAGGCCAATTTTTATCATGATCCCCATGCGGCCGATTATGTGCTGCGCTATGGGTGTAATATCACGCTGGTGGGTCTTGACGTGACAAACCGGGTGATCTGCCCACGCAGCTTCTTTGCGGGCTTGGCGTGTGAAAGTCGGAAAATGGGTGGGCTTTTGCGCGATATGGCAGATTATTACATCGATTTCTATGAGAATGTTGGAAAATTTGCCGGATGCGGCATGCATGATCCTTCGGCGCTGGTGGCCTGCATCGCGCCTGAACTCTTCAGCACAGAGCCCCATGCTTTGCGCGTGACATGCCACGGCGACCGTTCTGGCGAAATGATCATAGAGGAAAGTTCAACTGCCCAGCCGGTAAATGTCTGCACGGATGTACAAGCCGAGGCGGTGAAGCAGAATTTTTTCAACAATGTGGCGAAACTCAGCTAAATCGACCTTGTCCCCAGCCCAACTCCCCGTTAAACGGATCAA
>JAKMFM010000093.1 GCA_022425445.1 Planktomarina sp. | reverse complement strand
TCTTTTTTATGGGTTTTGAAGTGCTCAGTCAAAGTCGCGATGCGCGAAGACAAGATTGCAACCTGAACTTCAGGTGAACCTGTGTCGCCCTCTTTGATGGCGAATTCTTTCATGATCCGGGCTTTTTCTTCAGCAGTAATCGACATCGGGGTCTCCTTTAAAGGTTAAGGGTTATGGCTCAAGCCGGGATGTCGTCCAGCAAGGCTCGTGGAGGTACCGCTCAAAGCCTCACGAAAAATCTGAGCGATGACTGCGTATAGGGAATTTTTTTGCGAAAGGGAAGGGGATTCTCTAGGGCGCAAAGAAGGGCTCAAAAGCC
Source organism: Planktomarina sp. (assembly GCA_022425445.1). Classification (GTDB taxonomy): domain Bacteria; phylum Pseudomonadota; class Alphaproteobacteria; order Rhodobacterales; family Rhodobacteraceae; genus Planktomarina. The sequence continues at coordinate 5,466 of JAKMFM010000093.1, read as the reverse complement.
GCAAGAACCGCCTGTGGATTTTCCTCCATCACAAAATGCCCGGCCTCACAGACGCTGGCCTCCACCGCAGGCGCCCAGCCGCGCCAAATATCCGCCGCATTGCCACTTTTTGCAGGAAAGCCATCAGCGCCATAGAGCAAACGCAGCGGTGCGGTGATCTGCTTTTTGGCGTCTTTATCGGCCTCATCCAATGCGCGGTCGAAGCTGGCGCCGGCGCGATAATCTGCGCACATGGCATGAACCCGCGCGGGATCAAGCGCCTGCGCGCGGTAACTGTTCAACGCTGCAGTTGAAAAGGCATCAAGGCTTTTGCTCAGCGTCCATTGCGCCAAGGTCCAATCCACATACCCCGCGGGATCTGCCCCGATCATGCGCTCTGGAAGGGGGGCGGGCTGGGCCAGAAATGTCCAATGATAGGCGGCCATCGCAAGATCGGCGGTCCAGCTGGCCCAAAAATCGGCGGTTGGCACAATTTCGATGATGCCCAGTTTGCCCAGCCGCTCTGGGTGATCTAGTGCAAAACGATAGGCGACCCGCGCGCCGCGGTCATGGCCCAAGACATCAGCGCGAGAAATGCCCAGCGCGGTTAGAAGATCGACCATATCCTGCGCCATTGTGCGTTTGGAATAGGTGGTATTGCCTGGATCACTCGCAGGTGCTTCGCTTTCGCCATAACCGCGCAAATCGGGAATAATCACATCATGTTGCCGCGCCAATTGTGGCGCCACAGTTTCCCAACACATATGATTTTGCGGAAACCCGTGGATCAACAGAAGGGGGCTACCGTGACCCGCGCGATGCACGGCTAGATCCACGCCGTTGCAGTGGATGACCGTTTTTGTGAAACCTTCAATCATGTCCAAACCTCGGGCTGTTTGGTATAGGCGATATAGAGCGGATGTTTGGGATGCCCAGCCTTTGACAGGCCCAAATGCAGCATCATTCGGCCTGACGCGCGCAAGAGCGCTTCGACCTGCGGCCCGCGGTTCAAATGCGCCCCATGGGTGCCCCAGGCGGCAATCACCTGATCGCCCCAATCACAAGCCTCAAGTATGGCGGCGTCATTGTCCGGGCCGATGGGATCGGCGGCGGCGCGCATTTTGCGCGGGTCTGTGTCGCGCCAGGCAAAGATATTGGTCACCCGAAACCCGCCAAACCCCAAAGCGCGCGTCCGGCGTTCGCAGCGCTCAACCGTGGGGTCGTTTTGCACCTCGGTGGCGGTGGAAGGGTTGAGCATAACAAAGCTCAACCGCGGCCCAAGCGGATCCCAAGCGCGGGTCAAGGCATAGCGATACCGCTCGCAGTCGGAATAAACCGCGACGCTGGGCGCATCATCCTTTATGTGAGAGCGGGTAATCATAGCCCATGCTGGGCGATTGTGGGCAGGAGATCAAGAGGGGTTATCCCAAGGGCGCGATGCCAAGCCTCTGATATATTGATATTTGTCAAATTATTTTGCAGGCTCTCCCCGGCCAGCGCACTTCGCTGGCGTTATTTGATGCAAAGTGATTTGAACCGATGAGCGATACCAAACCGGGCCGTATTTTGGCAGAGGAGAGCGAAAACCCTTGGATGAAGCTGATCCTGTGGTCGAATGAGAATAAAGTGCTCCCAACCCGCCGCTGGAATGGGTTTATGAGGCATTTTGTTGAATTAAAATTTGCATTCTTGAAACACTCGGGTCTAACAGACGAACAGTAGCGAGCATTCATGGAAGATTGGGGTATTGATCGTACGGAATTTAAGCGAGTGGTGCCATTGCGTAAGGATGACCTCAATGAAGTCAAACAGTTTTTCCCGGATGATACTAAGTTAGAGAACATTGAGCTGGATGCAAAAATCGCCAGCCATATTTTCTGTAAGTAGTTAAATTTTTCGTGCGCAATTTGTGCGATATCGATCAGTTTTAATAATTGTATTATTAAGAGCAGCATTGATTTTGGGTTTGCAAATTTTGAAAATTGGACCGAATGCACGGATTCTAAATTTTTGGACAATGTCAATTTTGCGCGTGCTCAGTTCCGTAGCCATGTTATATTTCGGAGGGTCACTTTTGATAAAAGGTTTAATTTTAATTATATAGACAATGATAATTTTTTCGGTGGGTTTTGAAAATGCAAAATTTAAAAAAATGCCCCCTAGTTTCTATGGTCGAAAGTTTCATCCTTTGTACTCTTTTCCTGACGTCGGCTGGCCAAAAATTCCCAAAAGAGACAGCTCAAACAACATTGATATAAACTCCGACGGCGTGTTGCTTTTCCAAATTACCTGCTATGAATATATCCGCACCCAAGCGGAACATATAGGGCAGCTTGAGCTGCGCAAAGAGATGATCCGGCAGAAGCTGGCCTGTTGGGCCGAGGTGGCAAAGCCATCATTTGAACGGCTCCTGCGCAAAGCCTATGGGTAGATTTGTGATCATGGCTCCTCCTTTGGCCGGCTGGGGCTGGCGCTGCTGGGGCTTTGGTTTGTCACCTTTTTCGCTTGGTGCGGATGGGCCGCACATGAGGCGGCGATCACGACCTGGGATGTTCTTTACCACACGGGCGGGCGCATGCTGCCGCTTGTCAGCGGGCATGCCTATGTCGAAGAGCAAACCCTTAACGCCATATGCGCCGCACCTCCGGCGTTGCATTTTCTCAGCACCATCGCCGCGGTCCTCAGCCCATTCTTTTTGTTTCTCATGGCCTTGGCGCTCAGGCTCAAATTCCGCATGTCTATTTGACGTTATTCAGCGGCGATTTGATCCTTGGGATTTTCCACCTTCACCGCGGAGAATTTGAACTCTGGGATTTTCCCAAAGGGATCCACTGCGGAATTTGTCAGCAAATTGGCTGCTGCCTCCACAAAGGCGAAGGGCAAAAACACCATATCGGGCGCCACGGCGCGGTCCTCGCGGGCCATGATCTCGATACTGCCGCGTTTGGTGGTCAAGCGGACCAAGCCGCCCGGCGCCACGCCCAGCTTTCGCAGAGTGGAGGGATGTAGTGAGCAATTGGCCTCTGGCTCCACAGTATCCAGCACCTTTGAGCGGCGGGTCATGGAGCCCGTATGCCAATGCTCGAGCTGCCGGCCCGTGGTCAGGATCATCGGATATTGCGCATCTGGCACATCATCGGGGGCTATCAAATCTGCTGGAGTGAAGCGCGCACGCCCATCCAACCGCGGGAAGCCATCGCCAAAGACGATCGGCTGGCCGGGGTCTGTCGGGGAGAGCGATGGGTAGGTCACCGCATTCTCACGTTCCAGACGCTCCCAGCTGATATTGTCAAAAGATTTCATAGTGAGTTTCATCTCAGCGAAAACCTCACTGGGGTGGGTATAGCTCCAGCCGAGACCGAGCCGTTTGGCTAACTCCACTTCGATCCACCAATCCGCGCGCGCCTCACCGGGTGGGGGGACCGCGGGCCGGCCCAATTGCACCTGCCGGTTTGTATTGGTGACTGTGCCACTCTTCTCTGCAAAGGCAGCGGCCGGTAGGATGACATCGGCATAATTGGCGGTTTCGGTGATGAAAATATCCTGCACCACCAGATGTTCGAGCTTGGCCAGAGCATCCCGCGCATGGGCCACATCAGGATCGGACATGGCTGGATTTTCACCTAGCACATACATGCCGCGAATAGCGCCCGTGTGCACGGCATCCATGATTTCTGTGACGGTCAGACCTTTGTTGGGATCCAGCGGCTCATTCACACCGCCATCTCGACCCCAGACATCTGCAAATTTGGCGCGGACGTCATCGCTGACCACAGTTTGCATATCGGGCAGGAACATCGGGATAAGCCCGGCGTCAGAGGCGCCCTGCACATTGTTTTGCCCGCGCAACGGATGCAGACCCGTACCCGGCCGGCCCACATGACCGGTCATGAGCGCCAGGCTAATCAGACAGCGTGAATTGTCAGTGCCGTGGATATGCTGCGACACCCCCATGCCCCAGAAGATCATGCCCGCCTTACCGCCGGCAAATACCCGCGCCACATCGCGCAGGGTTTCCGCGTCAATGCCGCAGATATCGGCCATTTTCTCAGGGCTGAAGCCTTTCAGATGCGCACGCTCTGCGTCCCAATTTTCTGTGTAGCTGTCGATGTATTTTTGATCATAGAGGCCTTCCTCCACGATCACATGCATGATGGCGTTAAGCATGCTCACATCCGCCCCGGGCCGGAATTGCAGCATATGGCTGGCAAAGCGTTTGAGGGCCTGTCCGCGCGGATCCATGACAATCAGCTTTCCGCCGCGTTTGGTGAATTGCTTAAAATAGGTCGCTGCAACGGGATGATTTTCGATTGGATTGGCGCCAATGACAATCGCAACATCGGCGTTTTCAATCTCGTTAAAGGTCGCAGTTACCGCGCCAGAGCCGACGTTCTCCATCAAAGCTGCGACGCTGGAGGCGTGGCAGAGGCGGGTGCAATGATCCAGGTTGTTGTGTCCGAAGCCCTGGCGAATGAATTTTTGGAACAGATAGGCTTCTTCATTGGTACATTTCGCCGAACCAAAGCCCGCAACGGAGGCGCCGCCGTGGGCTTGTTTGAGTTTGGCCAAACCGCCCGCGGCGACATCCAATGCCTCTTCCCAGCTGGCTTCGCGGAAGACATCGCCCCAATTTCCCGGATCAACGTTGAGCCCCTTGGCCGGCGCATCTTCTTTGCGGATGAGCGGCTTGGTCAGGCGATGATCGTGGTGAATATAGTCAAATCCAAAGCGGCCTTTGACGCAGAGGCGACCTTCATTCGCGGGCCCGTTGATCCCTTCGACATATTTAACGCGATCTCCTTTGACCTTAAGGCTGACCTGACAGCCCACACCGCAGAAAGGGCAGATGCTTTCGATCTCATGATCAAAATCTTTGCTGTCTCCGATTTGGTTTTCATCGGTGACTGTTGCTGGCAACAATGCGCCAGTGGGGCAGGCCTGCACACATTCACCGCAAGCGACGCAACTGCTTTCACCCATTGGGTCCGCCATATCAAAGGTTGGATAGGCATCATGCCCCCGCCCCGACATGCCAATGACGTCATTGACCTGAACCTCGCGGCAGGCGCGCACGCACAGGCCGCATTGAATACAGGCATCGAGATTGACAGACATTGCGACATGGCTGTCGTCCAGCAGAGGGATGCGCCCTTCTTCGAGTTTTGGAAAGCGGCTTTCCACAACGCCTTGACCCGCTGCCATCTCCCAAAGGTGACTGGATTTGTCATGTGCCACCTCCTGCTGTGGTTGATCTGCCACCAGCATTTCCATAACCATCCGGCGCGCCTGCTTGGCGCGGTCCGAACGGGTATGAACGACCATGCCTTCAGCTACGGGACGGATGCAGGAGGCCACCAGCGTCCGTTCCCCTTCGACCTCGACCATACAGGCGCGGCAATTGCCGTCGGATCGGTATCCTGGCTCGTCGCGGTGACATAGATGGGGAATTATAAAGCCCTGGCCTTTGGTGACGTCCCAAATCGTTTG
>JAKMFM010000247.1 GCA_022425445.1 Planktomarina sp. | reverse complement strand
GCTCTTGCCTAACGCGACGTTTCGGGTTGAGCTGGAAAATGGCCATGAGATCGTTGCAACAATGGCAGGCAAAATGCGCAAAAACCGAATTCGGGTTTTGACTGGCGATAAAGTACAAGTTGCGATGACCCCTTATGATTTGTCTAAAGGACGGATCAATTACCGCTTCAAGTAAACAGCTGATCTTGGGATCAGGAAGCCCCCGCCGGCGTGAATTGCTAGCGGTTCTGGGGCTGCATCCGGCTGACGTGCGCGCACCGGATGTGGACGAAACCCCGCAAAAGGGAGAATTGCCGCGCAGCTATTGCAACCGTATCACGGCCGCCAAGGCCGCAGCTTTGCCAGCAGATGCGGATGAGATCATTCTATGCGCCGACACCACAGTGGCCCTGGGACGCCGCATCATGGGCAAGCCATCCGACCAAGACGAGGCGCGGGCTTTCTTGCAAAAGCTCTCCGGCCGCCGCCATAAGGTGATCACTGCCGTGGCCGTCAAAACCGCTGAGCACATTTGGCAAAAAGATGTGGTCTCGACCGTGCGGATGAAGCGTCTCTCGCAACAAGAGCTTGAGGGCTATCTGGCCACAGGCGATTGGCAGGGCAAAGCGGGCGCTTATGGCATCCAGGGGCCTGCGGGCGCCTTCATCCCTTGGATTTCTGGCTCCTACCCGGCTATTATGGGCTTGCCCCTCCCGGAGACCGCCCATTTGCTTCAGGCCGCCGGGCTCAATAATTGGGGACAATTATGAAGGGCAAGCAAGTTGTCTTGGGACATATTGGCAAGGCCAAGGTCGCGGCGCTCCTGGTAGACGGGATATTGCACGATGTTCTGGTAGAAGATCTCAGTCGCCTGCCCCTTGGCAGCCTGTTGCGCGCGGTGGTCGATCGCCCGGTCAAGGGCATTGGCGGCGTGATCCTTCGTCTGCCCAATGGCACGGGCTTCCTGAAAAAGGCCAAAGGATTGGCCCCCGGTCAAACCCTCACAGTGCAGACCTCTGGTTTTGCCGAAGATGGCAAGGCAGATCCCGTAACACAAAGAATTTTGTTTAAGAGCCGTTATGCGATTGTGACACCCGATCAACCCGGCCTCAATATCTCGCGGCAAATCTCTTCTGACGATCTGCGCGATGGGCTTACGCTTTTGGCGAAATCGGCGATGGAAGGCTCCGATATGGGGCTTATCATCCGCAGCGCGGCGGCGTCGGCAGATCTCGAAGCAATTGCCGAGGACATTCAAACCATGCGCGCCACCGCTGAGACCATCACCAGGGAAACCGGACAAGATCCCGAGGTTTTGCTCGAAGGTGATGATCCGCATGTGCAGGCTTGGCGCGAATGGTCGGATGTGACCGATGTGCTGACCGAGGAGGATGATCTTGAGGCCAGCGGAGCTCTCGATCAAATCGAGGCTGCACAGCAGCCTTGGGTTCCCCTGGGCGGCGGTGGCATGTTCATTGAGCGCACACGCGCCATGATCGCCGTAGACATCAACACCGGCACAGACCTCTCGCCAGCAGCGGCGCTCAAGGTAAACCTCGCCGCTGCAAAAGATCTGCCCCGTCAGTTGCGCCTGCGGGGGTTTTCAGGACAAATCGTAATTGATTTTGCGCCGATGAGCAAACGTGATCGCAAGCCTATCGAAGTGGCCCTGCGGGCCGCTTTGCGCAGCTGCCCGGTGGCCACTGAATTTGTTGGCTGGACCCCGTTGGGCCACGGCGAGTTAAAACGCAAACGCGAACGCCCTTTGGTACAAGATGTCCTGACATGAGTTGCCCCATCTGCAAGACGCCAACCGAACCGGAGCACCGCCCCTTTTGCTCTGAACGGTGCAAAGACATTGACCTCAGAAAATGGTTGATTGGCGGCTATGTAATTGCAAATGATGATGAAAGCGATGGCTCGGAAGTTGTACGTGATGCGGATGATCCTGAGATCTAACCGCACAGCACAGCCCGCCTAGACAGGCGGCTGCGCATTTTAATTGCTGCTAATTTTATTTTCGGCCTTTTTGCCGAGAAAATCCACGGAATCGGCTGGACAGTCCCCAGCAGGTCGCCTAAGTACGCGTCAGCCTCGAGGTCGTTCCTCACCCATGCCCGGGTAGCTCAGGGGTAGAGCAGTGGACTGAAAATCCTCGTGTCGGTGGTTCAAATCCGCCCCCGGGCACCA
>JAKMFM010000238.1 GCA_022425445.1 Planktomarina sp. | reverse complement strand
TTGATCGTACAAAAGCCCAACCCAAAAGGCTGGCAAAGCGCAAAGACGGCGCCACGGCCCGCCATCTGCGCCGCGCATTTCCATGAATTGCTTGATACGCGCTTCCGGGAATATGGTTGTCAGGTGATCGGCCCAATCGCTGAGTGTCGGCACTTCGCCAGGTAATGCAGGCAATTTTCCCTTCAGAAAGTCGCGGAAAGATTGACCCAAAGCATTGATATATTTGCCATCACGATAAACAAAATACATCGGCACATCTAAGGCATAGTCCACATAGCGCTGAAACCCCATCCCCTCTTCAAACACAAAGGGCAGCATTCCCGTGCGGTCCGCATCCAAATCCCGCCAGACCCGCGACCGCCAGGATTTATGGCCGTTCACTTGGCCTTCAAAGAAGGGCGAATTGGCAAAAAGCGCGGTTGCTACCGGCTGCAACGCCAGAGCCACGCGAAATTTTTTCACCATATCGGCTTCAGAAGAAAAATCGAGATTAACCTGTACGGTGCAAGTGCGCCGCATCATCGTGCGGCCCATGGTGCCCACCTTGCCCATATAGGCGTCCATCAACTTATAACGCCCCTTGGGCATCAACCCCACCTCTTCGTGCGTCCAGATGGGTGCGGCCCCAAGGCCGATAAATCCGACACCTATTTTGTCGGCAATTTCTTTCACCTCTCGCAGGTGCTGGTTCACCTCATCACAGGTTTCATGGATGGTTTCAAGCGGAGCACCCGAAAGTTCCAGAGCGCCGCCCGGCTCAAGGCTTACGTTTGCGCCGTCTTTGGTCAGTCCAATAAGATAGCCGTTTTCCTCGAGCGGCACCCAATGAAACTGATCGCGCAACCCTTGCAAAATGGAGAGCACAGACCGCTCACCGTCATAGGGCAAGGGGGCCAGCGTGTCTTTGCAATAGCCGAATTTTTCATGTTCCGTACCAATGCGCCAATCACTTTTCGGTTTATTGCCTTTTTCAAGTAAGGACGCCAATTGGTCAAAGCTTTCGATCGGGCCTCCGCCAGATTGTGGAATAGACATGGGGGGAGACTCCGCTTTTCGTGACCGTTGATCCTGACAGGTGGCCTCTCAATGCGGGCAAGTCAAGACAGGGTTAATGAAGTTTCCGGCGATTGCGTTGCCAAATGAGAAATAAATCTGGGCCGCGCCCCTGGCTTGCAGCCTCAGCTTGCGCATAATTCACCCCCGGCAATGCCACCAAAGCATCAAAGAGATTGCCGGTGCCCTCTGCATCACCCGGTACCGAAAGCATGCCCTCGGGGCCAAAAAATACCCAAGTTGTGCGACCGTGCACATTGCGGTGCAACTCAATGCGTTCCAAACTGTCGAGTGAAATGGAATGGCCCTTGCCCGCAGCAAAATAGCTGACTTGCCGCTCATCGACCTCCACAACCCCAGCGCCGCCATGGCCGACAGGGAATTTGAAACGGCGATAGGCGTCATGGCCAATCAACGCGCCCATCACCGCGATCACACCACCCGCAAGCCGGGTTGTGCCAAAGCTGCTCAGCACGATCAACAGCCCGGCGATCACAACCATACCCGCAAAGATAAATCCTCGGTATTTTCGCAGACTGCGGAGCGCCTCGGGACGAATAAAGCTCATTGCCAATCCCCCAAAGCACTCTGCCAAAGGGTCAACGCCACCACCGCGGCCGTATCGGCGCGCAAAATTCTAGGACCCAGCGACACCCCATGCGCTTGGGGCATCTCATTGAGCCGCCCCCGTTCCGCTGGGCTAAATCCCCCCTCCGGTCCGATCAAAACGGCCCACGGACCCGCCAAAGAGGGCAGACCCGCGCCAGATCCCAGACGGGTTTCATCACAAAACATAATCTGGCGCTGCGGGTCCCAACCATCCAACAGCTTTGAAAGTTTTTGCAGCTCATGCACCACAGGCACATAGGTGCCACCGCATTGCTCAGCAGCCTCTACGGCATGATTTTGCAAACGGTCTTGGCGAATTCGCTCAGAATTGGTAAAGTCGCTCTGTACCGGCAGGATCTGCGCCACGCCCATCTCTGTGGCTTTTTCGACAATGAAATCCGTGCGCGCCTTCTTTATTGGTGCGAAGAGGAGCCACAGATCGGGCGGCAGCTGCATCGGCTTGGACTGGCGTTCACATAGTAAAAGGCCATTTCGTTTGCCAGCCTGCAGCACACGCCCCAGCCACTCGCCATCTTGACCGTTAAACAGTTCAAGAACTTCCCCCACGCCTTTGCGCATCACGCCGAAGAGGTAATGCGATTGTTCTCGGCTCAAAGGAACCGATTGCCCCGCCCCCAGCGGGTGATTTACATGTAGTCGAATAACTGAAGCCATGGAGCATAGGATATGACGCAATCGGACAAATCACCAGAGGGACAAGTCGCCGATGCCGTAAAAGACAATTGGGTCGATCGCGACGCTCCAGCGGCCACCCGGCCCTATTTGCGCCTGTCGCGTGCCGACCGTCCGATCGGCACTTGGCTGCTTTATATCCCCTGTATTTGGGGCATCCTCTTGGCGGCGCTCCGCACGGGAGATGTCCGAGCTTGGGATTTGTGGCTAATTTTAGGCTGCGGCGCCGGCGCCTGGTTGATGCGCGGTGCGGGTTGCACATGGAATGATATCACCGACCGAAAATTTGATGCGCAGGTCGCCCGCACCCGGTCACGGCCGATTCCATCGGGGCAGGTCACGGTGCGCGGCGCGCTGTTTTGGATGGCGGCCCAGGCGCTCATTGCATTTTGCATTTTGATCAGCTTTGGCACGCCCGCAGTTTTGATTGGCATTGCCAGTCTTGGCTTTGTTGCGATTTACCCCTTTGCCAAGCGGTTCACCTGGTGGCCACAGGTGTTTTTAGGCCTTGCATTTAACTGGGGCGCTTTACTGGGTTGGGTGGCCCATAGTGGTCGCTTAGATTGGCCCGCCGTGCTCTTGTATATTGCGGGCATTGCTTGGACCCTGTTTTATGACACCATCTATGCGCATCAAGATACCGAGGACGACGCGCTGATTGGCGTGAAATCCACTGCGCGCCTGTTTGGACAAAGCAGTCCACAATGGCTTCGCGCCTTTGCCGTTTTGGCCACCGGCTTGATGGCGGTGGCAATCTATCTTGCCCTGTCCGATGCCACAGCGACGCAGAGGGTGGTTGCCCAACTGGGCACAGCGGGTTTTGCCGCCCATCTGCTCTGGCAAATGCGTCAGCTCGACATCGACAATGTGCCACTGTTGCTGCATCTATTTCGAGCAAATCGAGAGGCCGGTCTGATCCCTGTGCTATTTTTCGCCGTCACCGTGATGCTGTGATTGATCCCACGGCAGTCCCACTCTAGAAGACTTCGGGAACCTAGGAAGATTTGATGCGCATTATTCCAGTAATTTTATCGTCAATTGCCTTCGCCTCTGCCGGCGTCGGAGCGTATTTTGCCGCGGGCCTCACTGTGTCATGGATTGAAGATAGCTCTGCCACAGCCGTTGAAAATCGCTTGGTCCTGGAAGGCTTTGACTGGGCCAGCGTGCAGACCGATGGGTTGAAGGTTGTTTTGGAAGGCGAGGCCGCCTCCGAGGCTCTGCGGTTTAAAGCCCTGGCCGCAGCAGGGCAGATTGTTGAGGCGGCACGGGTGATTGATAATTTTACCATCACAGACACCCGCCCCCCCGTAGCACCCAAATTTTCTGTCGAAATATTGCGCAATGGCGAAAGTATTTCTCTCATCGGATTGGTTCCTGCCAGTGCCGATAATGATAATTTCAAAGACCGCGTCGCACGCATCGCCGGCAATTCACCTGTGGCCGACTTCCTGGAGACCGCAGATTATCCGGTCCCGGATGCTTGGTCCTCGGTCATGTCCTATGGTCTTTTGGCTTTGGAGCGCTTGGAACGCTCAAAGATTTCCATCGGCGAGACTCAGGTTGAGATCGAAGCCATCGGCGAATCCGAAGCACAAAAATCCAAAATTTTGGAAGAGCTGACCCGCCGCACCCCTGCCAATATCACTTCACAGATTGACATTAGCGCGCCGCGTCCGGTCATCACTCCTTTCACATTACGGTTTCGTGTAACGGCCGATGGCGCCTTCTTTGACGCCTGCAGTGTAGATAGCCCCCAGGCGGCCGCGCAAATTCTTGCCGCGGCTAAAGCAGCGGGGCTAACCGGCGAGGCCACCTGCCGCGAGGGTCTGGGCGTTCCATCTCCTCTGTGGAGCAAGGCGGCAACACAGTCCATTGCGGCCCTAGCCCAACTGGGCGGCGGCTCTGTCACCCTAAGCAATGCGGATGTCACACTCACCGCCCCCGCGGGCACTGACCCAAGCTTATTCGATAAAATCACCAGCCGGCTGGACGGTGATTTGCCAGACGTCTTTGCGCTCACCCCCATCCTGTTGATCGCCCCTGAAACCCCAGAGGACAATACGGCCATCCCGGAAATGGTGGCCACGCTTTCGCCAGAAGGCCAGGTGCAAATTCGCGGCCCCGTTATCAACCCACGCGCGCAGCGGACTCTGCAGACCTTTGCCTATGCGATGTTTGGAAGTGACGATATTTACCTGTCTACCAAGCTACAAGAGAACCTGCCCGAAGGTTGGATGGTCCGCAGCCTTGCGAGTTTGGCAGGTCTGAGCCAACTCAACTCTGGCCTTGCCACTGTATCCCCCAATACCATCAACATTACTGGGTTGACGGGCCGCCGCGCAGCCAAAACAGATGTTGCACAAATTTTAATTGACCGCCTCGGCGATGGTGCGGAATTTGAGTTAGATGTGGCTTACTTAGAAGAACTGGACCCCTTGGCCCGGATGTTGGACGGTCAAGAATGTGTCGACGAAATCACCGACCTGGCTCAAAGGAATAAAATCCAATTCGAACCCGGCTCTGCCACGCTCGACGCCAGCAGCCGCGACACTGTACAAGCCATAGCAGAAGTGTTTGAGCGCTGCCTCGAGGCTCCCATTGAGATCGGTGGCCATACGGATAGCCAAGGGCGTGAAGAAATGAATCTCAACCTCAGCAAGGCGCGCGCCGAAGCCGTGCTCACAGCCCTGCGCGGCGCTCGTGTTAAGCTCAAGTCTTTAACAGCGGAAGGCTATGGAGAAACGCAACCGATTGCCGATAACAGCACTGAAGAGGGCCGCGAAGCCAACCGGCGCATCGAGTTTCGCCTTCTGACGCCAGCCACTCTCGAGGCGCCAGAAACGCAGCCCCAAACATCCGATACGGCCACCCCCGAGGAGACCAGCAATGAATAGAACCGAGTTTATCGTCACAATCGCAGTGATCTTGTTTGTAGCATTTTGCTTGGGCTGGTTCGCAAATTGGTTGGTTCACCGTTTTAGCCGCGTCAGCCAATCTGATATTGGCGAATTGGATAAATTGGCCCAAGCGGTCCATGAGGCCGAGGAAATGCGCGACAAGGCGATCGCCTATATGGAACAGCGCGAAACCGACATGAACAACAAACTGTCACAAACTGAAGCAGAGCTTGGAGCAGCCATGGAAGGGCTGCGTGTTGCAAGAACGGAAGCTGAAGAACTGCGCAGTTACATCGAACGGCAAAATTCGGGCGGATAGGCTCCGCGGTCAGCTCTCTTTTGCGGCGCTGTTAGGGCTCCATTCCGCAAGGGCCGCCTCATCTTGGTCTTTGGCCGCCACCCAAGTGGCCGAACCTTGGGAGACTTCTTTTTTCCAAAACGGCGCGCGGGATTTGAGATAATCCATGAGATAATCAGCACCGGCAAAAGCATCTTTGCGATGGCGTGCAGCGGTGACCACCATCATGATCGCCTCACCAGACTGCAACCGCCCATAGCGGTGGATGACCAATACTTTTTCCAATCCGAACTTCACTCTTGCTTGATCGGCGAATTTTTCAAGTGCAGCCAGTGTCATGCCAGGGTAGTGCTCAATGAACATATAATCGAGACTGCCTGTGTCGTCACGCACCACACCGGTAAAGCTAACCACTGCCCCAGACTGGGTCACCGCAGATTGAAACGCGGCCGCCTCCGCCGCGGCATCAAAAGCCGCCTCTTGCACCCGCGCCGACACCTCAACCACCTGTCATAGGCGGAAAGAATGCCACTTCGCGGCAATCTGCAAGCGGGGCCGCAAAATCACTGAGCTCTTGATCAACCGCAACACAAATCGCCGATAAATCCGCAAAGGCCGCGGCATAGCCCTCATCCCGCGTCACCAGCTCGGCGATCAGATCAGCGACCGTCGCCGCTGAAGTCTGATAGGACTCTTGGCTCAAGCCAACGCGTTCGCGCACCCAAGCAAAATAGAGGATATCCACCTTCATGACGCTCAATCTCGCAAATGTGGCAGGGCTTTGCGGAAATAATCCAAACCGGTGATGATCGTAAGCGCAGCCGCAATCCAAAGCAGCGCCAGACCGCTGTACCAAGCGGCATACATACCTTGGTAGATCAGCCGCAAATGCGACGGGTCTTCGACTGTTCCATCCAAAACAGACAAGACAATATCGCGATCCATACCCGCTGTACCCATCACCAGATAATGCTCAAAAATCCCCACGGCAAACAGCAAGGCAATCGCCACCATCTGCACGGTGGTTTTCCATTTGGCGAGTTTTGTGACCTGCAAGGTACCGGCCACATCGCCCAAAAATTCACGCAAACCAGAGACAAAAACTTCCCGAAACACAATCAGTGCAGCAGGCAGAACGAACAAAGCATCCAGGCCAAAGACGCTGGCCAATACCACCAGAGCGATAACCACCATGGCTTTATCAGCAATCGGATCCAACATGGCGCCCATCTTGCTTTCTTGTTTCCAAGCCCGCGCAAGATAGCCATCGACCCAATCGGTCAGCGCCGCACCAACAAATAGGATCAGCGCAGCCCAATCGGCATAGGGCCGCGTGAAATACAAAAACAACACGGCGACCATGGGCGCTGCTATCAACCGGATCACCGTCAATATATTTGGCAAATTCCACATATCTACAAACCTAACCGGGTTCGAATTCGCGTGCCAGTGGTATCGAAAGGATTTTGCGAATTCCATCATAGTTTTTTGCCGATGGGCGCCTTCCAAGATGTTGTAATCTCGAATTTTGCGCCCGAACCTAGGATTGAAAATGATTAAAGATTTGCTCCGCCATCGCATCAGACACGCCATCGACAGCTTTAAGATCCACCAAATTGGCCCGCATAACAGCCTTTGCCGAGCCAAAATGCGCCAGCAGCGCTTTTTTACGCTTGGGACCAATGCCATCGATATCATCCAAGGGATTTTTCAAATTGGCCTTCGCGCGTTTGGCCCTATGCGTGCCGATCGCAAAACGATGGGCTTCATCGCGCAAACGTTGCACAAAATATAGCACCGGGTCATTGTGCCGCAGTGCCATCACGGGTTTGCCGGTGCGATAGAATTCTTCTTTGCCCGCATCGCGATCCACGCCCTTTGCCACGCCGATCATGGCGATGTCTTCCACACCCCAGTCGCGCATAATCTCGCGCACAGCGCTCACCTGCCCGGCTCCACCGTCGATCAGCAGCACGTCCGGCCAAGCCTCAGATTTGCGCCCGGGATCTTCTTTCAAAAGCCGTTTGAAGCGGCGGCCAAGAACTTCCTTCATCATGCCAAAATCATCACCAGGCGTGAGGTCATCGCCCTTGATGTTGAATTTTCGGTACTGTGATTTAAGCAAACCCTCCGCACCCGCCACAATCATCGCGCCAACTGCATGGGCACCTTGAATGTGACTGTTGTCATAAACCTCAATGCGGCGTGGCACATTGGGCAGCTCGAACGCCTCAGCCAACCCTTTGAGCAATTTCATCTGCGAGGCTTTCTCAGACATACGTCGCGCCAAGCTCTCACGCGCATTGCGTTGCGCTCCTGCAACCAGATCCAGTTTTTCCCCGCGCCGCGGCACAGCAATCTGGACCCTGCGACCCAGTTTTCCGCCCAGCGCCTCTGCCATCAAATCAGGGTCTTCAATTGCGTCGGACAGCAAGATCATGCGTGGCGGCTCACGATCAGAGTAAAACTGACCGACAAAGGCCTGCATCACCTCAGTGACCGAGATATCGCCCCCCACTCTTGGATAGTAATCGCGGTTACCCCAGTTTTGATTGCCACGGATGAAGAAAACCTGAACGCAGGCCTGTCCGCCCTCCATATGCACAGCAATAATATCCGCCTCTGGCACACTTTGCGGATTAATCCCTTGCGCTGTTTGCACTTGGGTCATCGCTTTGATCCGGTCGCGCAAGGCGGCGGCCCGTTCAAATTCCATCGCCTCCGAGGCGTTCTGCATCTCTTGGGCAAGCTCTGCTTGAATATGCGTGGATTTCCCGCCCAAAAATCGCTCTGCATCTCTGACCAAAACCGCATAGTCCTCCGCGGTCACATAGCCGACGCAGGGCGCGCAGCAGCGTTTGATTTGATATTGCAAACAGGGACGTGTGCGGGCATCAAACTGACTGTCTGAACAATCGCGCAGTAAAAAGAAACGTTGCAGCTGGTTCAACGTCCGGTTGACCGCCCCAGCGCTGGCGAAAGGGCCATAATATGTCCCTTTTTCCGTCTTCGCACCACGATGTTTTTTGATTTGTGGGAACCCATGTTCCCGGCTGACCAAAATATTTGGAAAAGATTTATCATCGCGCAAAAGGACATTGTACTTCGGCTTGAGCTGTTTGATCAGATTTTGTTCCAACAAGAGCG
>JAKMFM010000216.1 GCA_022425445.1 Planktomarina sp. | reverse complement strand
TATTTTTGTTGCACATAACGGATTACCTCTTCGCGCCGGTCCATGCAAAAATCAATGTCAAAATCGGGCATTGAAACCCGTTCCGGGTTCAAAAACCTCTCGAACAACAAGCCATAGCGAAGAGGATCGAGATCTGTGATCGTCAAGGCATAGGCCACCAGGGAACCCGCGCCTGACCCGCGCCCCGGCCCCACTGGGATGTTTTGTGCCTTGGTCCAAGCGATAAAATCTGCCACGATCAAGAAATAGCCGGGAAACCCCATGCCCTCGATGATATCCAGCTCGAAGTCCAGCCGCTTTTGATAGTCCTCTCGTGACACCGCATGGGGGATCACAGCCAAACGGCGCGCCAGCCCCTCATTGGATTGTCGACGCAGTTCTTCCACCTCATCATCGGCAAATTTCGGCAAAATCGGATCGCGCTTGTAGACTTTAAACGCGCAGCGGCGGGCAATTTCCACTGTATTGTCCAGAGCCTCCGGCAAATCTGCAAAGAGCACCGCCATTTCCGCAGGTGATTTGAGGTAATGCTGCGGGGTGAGGCGTCTTCTCGAGCCTTGCTGATCCACATAAGCGCCGTCAGCAATACAGATCAACGCATCATGGGCCTCGTAAATTTCCGGCTTGGGAAAATAGACATCGTTGGTGGCCACCAGCGGTAAATCCATCGCATAGGCCATTTCGACCAGGCCTCGTTCGCTCAGCCTTTCAGCCTCGGGCATACGCCCATCTTCGCCAGGATGACGTTGCAGCTCCACATAAAGTCGATCGCCATAGGCCCGCGCCAAGTCATCAAGTAATGCCTGCGCCTTGGCAGTCTGACCGTTTTGCAGCAATTTTCCCAGTGGGCCATTGGGCCCACCTGTGAGGCAGATCACACCCGCTGCATGGCTGGCCAGCTGTGCCATCTGCACCTGTGGCAGCGCGCCGTCACTGTCCAGATAGAGGCAAGAATTGAGCGCCATGAGGTTTTCATAACCCCGTTCATTTTGCGCCAAAAGCACCAAGGCCGCCGGCGCCCGCGGCTTGTCAGTCGCCGCTGCGGGATCATAGGTCATATCAACTTGGCAGCCAATGATTGGCTGAATACCCGCCTTTGACGCCGCTTCCGAAAACTCCAGGGCGCAAAACATATTGTTGGTATCTGTCACGGCGACGGCCGGCATGCCCATGGCCCCGACCAAATCTGGCAATTTTTTGAGACGCACAGCCCCCTCAAGCAGGGAATATTCGCTGTGAAGGCGCAGATGGACGAATTTTGGATTCTCGGGCATATGTCATGGATAAACTGCCGATGCCCCAGCATCCAGAGTAAAACGTCCGGCACAGCACTTTGTCGCCCAAACAACACCAGGGCACCTGCGCCACTCAAAGGTCAGATTTTTTTCTTGCCCGACTCACGAAAATAAGAGTTACTCAATCCGCGCCTAGTTTGGTTTTACGCCGCATCGGACCTTCGCGCGAAAACTTAACAGACAGTGGCACGACTCTTTCAAATGAACATGTCGTTTTTCCTCAATGGGAAGTCAGTGTCTGTCACCCCCAAAACAGGCAGTGAAACTCTTTTAGATTACCTGCGCCTTGACGAGAAGCTATGCGGCACCAAAGAGGGGTGTAACGAAGGGGATTGCGGTGCCTGCACGGTCATCGTCACGGGACGCGATGGTGTGCCCCGCCCAATGAATGCCTGCATATTATTTTTGCCCCAGCTGCAAGGCTGCGCCGTGCGCACGGTGGAGGGGCTGTCCGAACCCAACGGCACGCTGCACCCGGTGCAGGAGGCCATGATCACCCACCATGGGGCGCAATGTGGGTTTTGCACCCCAGGCTTTGTGACAACCATGGCGGCAGCACATGCGACCGGCGAGACCGATTTCGATGCGGCTCTGGCAGGCAACCTGTGTCGGTGCACCGGCTACGCACCCATCATCCGCGCGGCTCAGGCCGCAGAAAAGCTCCCTGTGCCCATTTGGATGGATGAACCGCCAAAGTTGCAAGCCCTTCAGAGCCGCGATGATGTTTTTTGCCCAAAATCCTCCGATGAATTGGCTCATTGGTATGCCCGCAATCCCGGCGCGACACTCATCGCCGGCGGCACCGATGTGGGGCTATGGGTCACAAAGAAAATGCAACGCCTCGGGCCAGTCGCCTTTGTCAGCCATGCCGAGGATCTGCGCCACATTCACGATGAGAAAGACATCCTGCGCATCGGCGCGGCGGTCACGATCACAAGTTTGATGCAGGCTATACGGCCGATGTCGGCGTCGTTGCACCAGCTTTTCAGGCGCTACGGCAGCCCGCAGGTGCGCAATGCGGCAACCATCGGCGGCAATATCGCGAATGGATCGCCCATCGGAGACGGATCACCAGCCCTCATTGCCATGGGCGCGCGGCTCGTCTTACGTTTCGCAGATGAACGCCGCGCGCTTGATTTGGAAGATTTCTTTATCGCCTATCAAAAGCAAGATCTGCGACCAGGAGAATTTGTAGAGAGCATCGAACTGCCCAAGGCGCAAAGAAGGCTGCGCTGTTATAAACTGTCCAAAAGGTTTGATCAGGATATTTCTGCGGTGTGCGGCTGCTTTAAATTGGAGCAGGCGAATAGGGTGATCACAAAGGCCCGCATCGCCTTTGGCGGCATGGCAGCGACCCCGGCCAGAGCCTATAAAACCGAGGCCGCATTGTGCGGCCAACCCTGGAGCTTGGAGACGTTCAATCAGGCACAGGCCGCTATGGCCGAAGATTTCAGCCCTTTGAGCGACATGCGCGCCAGTGCAGGCTATCGCGCGCAGGCGGCGGCCAATATGCTGATCCGGTATTTTCATGATCTGCAAGCAACCCCAGTGAACATCCAAGAGGTGCATCCATGAGCGCCTCTGCCAGCCTACCGCATGACGCGGCGCGCCAGCATGTGAGTGGCAGCGCACGCTATGTCGATGACATCCCCACACCGCAGGGCACCTTACACTTGTCCTTTGGCCTGTCGCCCTGCGCAGCGGGGCAGATAAAGACGGTGGATCTCGATGCCGTGCGCGCCTGCCCCGGGGTGCATTTGGTGCTGGAGGCCAAAGATCTCCCCCATGCCAATGACGTCTCTCCCTCCGCCCATGACGAGCCGCTCCTCGCTGATGGCCGGGTGCATTATGCCGGACAACCCATTTTCTTGGTGGTGGCCGAGAGCCACCATCTAGCCCGCCGCGCCGCCCGATTGGCCACAGTTGAGATCGCAGCCGAACCGGCCATATTGACGATCGAGCAGGCCCTAGACGCCGAAAGCCGCTTTGAGGATGGCCCGCGGATCTATACAAAAGGCAATCCCGCCGGCGCGATGGAGGATGCGATCCATCGGTTGCAGGGGCAAATCAACCTCGGGGGGCAGGAACACTTTTATCTCGAAGGACAAGCCGCGCTCGCTATGGCCGGGGATCACGACGATGTTGTAATCCATTCCTCAACCCAGCACCCCACGGAAATTCAACATAAGGTGGCCGAGGCGCTGAATATTGCGCTCCATGCAGTGCGCGTAGAAGTGCGGCGTATGGGCGGCGGGTTTGGTGGCAAAGAAAGCCAAGGCAATGCGCTGGCCGTCGCCTGTGCATTGGCCGCCTCACGCACCGGCCGGCCTTGCAAAATGCGTTATGACCGCGACGACGATTTCATCATCACAGGCAAGCGCCACGACTGCCAAATTGCCTATAACGTCGGCTTCGATGACAGTGGCCGAATTCAGGCGCTGAAGTTTACCCATTATTTCCGCTGCGGCTGGGCGCAGGATCTGTCTTTGCCGGTGGCAGATAGAGCGATGTTGCACGCGGATAACGCCTATGATCTGCCCCATGTGGAAATCACCTCACACCGGCTCAAAACCAACACCCAAAGCGCCACAGCCTTTCGCGGCTTTGGCGGCCCGCAAGGGATGGTGGGCATTGAGCGGGTGATGGATCATATCGCCCACAGCCTATCTTGCGACCCAGCAGAGGTGCGCCGACGCAACTATTATCCGGAAATGACCTCAAAGCCCGCCGCGCGCCCGGCAATCACCCCCTACCACATGGAGGTGACCGATTTCATCTTGGGAGAAATGACCGACAGCCTGTTGCAACGCTGCGACTACCGAGCGCGCAAAGCTGAGATTGCGCGCTGGAACGCCAGCAATGCGCTGTTGAAACGCGGCATCGCGTTTAGTCCTGTGAAGTTTGGCATATCCTTTACGCTGACCCATCTCAACCAAGCCGGCGCCTTGGTACAGATTTACACAGATGGGTCTGTTTTGATCAATCATGGCGGCACAGAGATGGGCCAGGGCCTGTTTCAGAAATTGACACAGGTGGCGGCGCGCAGCTTGGGAGCGCAGCAAACGGTCATTCGCGCCTCCGCGACCGATACCAGTAAAGTGCCCAATACATCCGCCACCGCCGCCAGCTCTGGCGCCGATCTCAATGGCATGGCCGTGCAAGCCGCCTGCGCAACGCTTTTAGTTCGGCTCAAAAACCATGTGGCCCAGCAATACGCAGTAAAGCCAGATGAGATCACTTTCGCAGCAGGACAGATCACCGCCCCCGGCCTCTCGCTCACTTGGCAAGAGGTCATCGCCTCAGCCTATGAAGCGCGTATTTCGCTCTCCACCACGGGATTTTACAAAACACCCGAGATTGCCTGGGACCGCATCAAGGGTGCGGGGCGGCCGTTTTTGTATTTCGCCTATGGCGCAGCGGTGACTGAGGTGGTGATTGACACGCTCACGGGCGAAAACCGCATCCTACGCTGCGATATTCTTCACGATTGTGGGGCATCTTTAAATCCGGCCTTGGACATCGGGCAGATCGAAGGCGGATTTGTGCAGGGCGCCGGGTGGTTGACGACTGAGGAACTGGTTTGGGACCCAGCGGGGCATCTCAAAACCCATGCGCCCTCAACCTATAAGATACCCGCCTGCTCCGACCGGCCAGACGTGTTCAATGTAGATCTCTGGCCGGGCCAGAACACACAAAAGACAGTCTACCGCTCAAAAGCCGTGGGCGAGCCGCCCTTCATGCATGGTATTTCCGCCTTTCTGGCACTATCGAATGCGGTCGCCGCCTGCGGTCCGCAGTATCCAGACCTTCAAGCGCCCGCCACTTCGGAGGAAGTGTTCAACGCCATCGCCAGAGTGCGAGGATCGGCGCTATGAGTTTTGATCTTATGCAAATCAATGCGGCCATTGCCGCCCACGGTGAAGCGACCCGTGTGGTGATTGTCGATATAAAAGGCTCCTCGCCCCGCGAAATCGGCGCATCGATGTTGCTTTGGCCGGGAGGTCAAAGCGGCAGTATTGGCGGCGGTGCATTGGAATACCAAGCCTCACTTGCGCCGCAACCTGGCTTGCGGCGTTATCCGCTTGGGCCAGAGCTGGGGCAATGTTGTGGCGGGCATGTGACGCTGGTGACCGAGCATTTCACCAGCCCGGTTGATTCAACCAATGTCTTCATCCGCCGCATTGAAGGGGACATGGCGATGCCTCTGCAGATGGCCCAGTTGCAAAAGGGATGGCGCAACGGCTCGGCAGACCCAGCGGCGCTGATTTGCACCGCAGGCTGGTTGGCAGAGACGCTCACACCAGCCGCACACCCCTTGTGGATCTGGGGGGCGGGACATGTGGGG
>JAKMFM010000191.1 GCA_022425445.1 Planktomarina sp. | reverse complement strand
GATGTGCGCATCGCCGGTCCCCGACGGCAATGCGACAGTCGAGATGAAAGGTTACGTAACGCATGGCTATGTCATTCCTAGGTCAAAAACGTTTGCGCAAATATTACGGTAAAATCCGTGAAGTTTTGGAAATGCCAAATCTGATTGAGGTTCAAAAATCCTCATATGATTTGTTCTTAAAGTCCGGTGATTCCCTTCAACCGCTTGACGGCGAAGGCATCAAGGGTGTTTTCCAGTCGGTCTTCCCGATTAAAGATTTTAATGAAACCGCAATTTTGGAGTTCATAAAATATGAGCTAGAAAAACCAAAATATGATGTGGAAGAGTGCCAACAGCGCGATATGACCTACGCAGCTCCCTTGAAGGTGACGCTGCGCTTGATCGTTTTTGATGTAGATGAAGACACCGGTGCGAAATCGGTCAAAGACATTAAAGAGCAAGACGTCTTCATGGGTGATATGCCTTTGATGACACCGAATGGAACATTTGTGGTCAATGGCACAGAGCGGGTGATTGTATCCCAGATGCACCGGTCCCCTGGTGTGTTCTTCGATCACGATAAAGGCAAATCCCATTCTTCGGGCAAATTGCTGTTCGCCTGCCGGATTATCCCTTACCGTGGCTCTTGGCTCGATTTTGAGTTTGACGCCAAAGACGTGGTTTACGCTCGCATCGATCGTCGCCGTAAACTGCCCGTGACCACTTTGCTCTACGCATTGGGTCTCGACCAAGAGGGCATCATGGATGCCTATTATGAAACCGTAAACTACACCTTCAAAAAAGGCAGCGGTTGGGTCACCAAATTCTTCCCAGAGCGTGTGCGGGGTACACGTCCATCCTATGATTTGGTCGACGCAAAAACGGGCGAAATGATTGCTGAAGCAGGCAAGAAAGTCACGCCACGCGCCGTCAAAAAGCTGATTGACGAGGGTGCTGTCTCAGAACTTCTGGTGCCGTTCGATCAAGTGGTTGGTAAATTCGTTGCCAAAGACATCATCAATGAGGAAACCGGTGCCATTTACGTGGAAGCTGGTGATGAATTGACTTGGGAGCTGGACAAAGATGGCGAAGTCATCGGTGGATCGTTGAAAGATCTATTGGACGCAGGCGTCACCACAATCCCAGTGCTCGACATCGATAATGTGAATGTGGGCGCCTACATGCGCAACACAATGGCGATGGACAAGAATATGTCTCGCGATACAGCGTTGATGGATATTTACCGCGTGATGCGTCCGGGCGAGCCACCCACCGTGGATGCGGCTTCCGCGTTGTTTGACACGTTGTTCTTTGACAGTGAGCGTTATGATCTCTCTGCCGTGGGCCGGGTGAAAATGAACATGCGTTTGGCCTTGGATGCGGAAGATACCGTGCGCACATTGCGCCGCGAAGATATCGTAGCCTGCGTCAAAGCCTTGGTTGATTTGCGCGATGGTCGCGGTGATATCGATGATATTGACCACCTTGGAAACCGCCGGGTGCGCTCGGTTGGTGAGTTGATGGAGAACCAATATCGTGTGGGTCTGCTACGTATGGAACGAGCGATCAAAGAGCGGATGTCCTCCGTTGAAATCGACACTGTGATGCCGCAAGATTTGATCAATGCAAAACCAGCCGCTGCTGCTGTGCGTGAATTCTTTGGCTCTAGCCAATTGTCGCAATTCATGGACCAAACCAATCCATTGTCGGAAGTCACCCATAAACGCCGTCTCTCGGCGCTTGGCCCTGGCGGATTGACCCGTGAGCGTGCTGGCTTTGAGGTGCGCGACGTTCACGCCACTCACTATGGTCGGATGTGCCCAATTGAAACACCGGAGGGGCCAAATATTGGTCTGATCAACTCATTGGCGACCTTCGCACGTGTGAATAAATATGGCTTTATCGAAACACCCTATCGCAAAGTTGTGAACGGTGTTGTCAGCGATGACGTGCAATATATGTCGGCTACAGAAGAAATGCGTCACACCGTGGCGCAGGCCAACGCAGCATTGGATGAGAACGGCAAATTTAAAAATGAGCTGGTCTCAACCCGTCAAAATGGGGATTATACTTTGGCGCAATCCAGCGCTGTTGATCTGATTGACGTGTCTCCAAAGCAGTTGGTCTCTGTTGCGGCCTCGCTGATCCCATTCCTTGAAAATGACGATGCCAACCGTGCTTTGATGGGCTCGAACATGCAGCGTCAAGCCGTGCCATTGCTGAAGGCGGAAGCGCCTTTGGTTGGGACTGGCATTGAAGAAGTGGTGGCCCGCGATTCCGGTGCGGCGATCATGGCGAAGCGCGGCGGTATTATCGACCAAGTGGATGCACAGCGGATCGTGATCCGCGCTACAGAAGATCTTGAGCTTGGCGATGCCGGTGTGGACATCTACCGCATGCGTAAATTCCAGCGCTCAAACCAAAATACCTGTATCAACCAACGCCCCTTGGTGAAAGTTGGCGATTATGTTCGTAACGGTGAAGTGATTGCCGATGGCCCGTCCACTGATATCGGTGAATTGGCCTTGGGTAAGAATGTGGTGGTCGCCTTTATGCCTTGGAACGGGTACAACTATGAAGATAGTATCCTGATCTCAGAGCGCATTGTGCGTGATGACGTGTTCACTTCAGTTCACATCGAGGAATTCGAAGTCGCGGCGCGCGATACAAAACTTGGCCCTGAGGAAATCACCCGTGATATTCCGAATGTCGGCGAAGAGGCTCTGCGCAACTTGGACGAAGCGGGCATTGTTTATATCGGTGCCGAAGTGGGTCCAGCGGATATTTTGGTTGGCAAAATTACGCCAAAAGGCGAAAGCCCCATGACACCAGAAGAAAAGCTCTTGCGGGCGATCTTTGGGGAGAAGGCCTCTGACGTGCGTGACACATCGTTGCGTCTGCCACCGGGTGACTTTGGCACAATCGTGGAAGTGCGCGTCTTCAACCGCCATGGCGTTGAAAAAGACGAGCGTGCTTTGCAAATCGAACGTGAAGAAGTGGAGCGTTTGGCCCGTGACCGTGACGATGAGCTGACCATCTTGGATCGCAACATCTATGCACGTTTGCGGTCCATGATCGAAGGCCGCGAGGCTGTGAAAGGTCCGAAAGGCACAAAGGGCGGTCTTGTTAGCGCTGAAGTGCTCGATGACACACCACGCAGCCATTGGTGGCAATTCGCCATGAAAGAAGAGGGCGATGCCCAGGTTGTCGAAGCGTTGAACGAGCAATATGAGGCGCAAAAACGCACCTTGGATGCGCGCTTTGAGGATAAGGTCGAAAAAGTTCGCCGTGGCGATGATCTCCCCCCAGGCGTGATGAAAATGGTCAAAGTATTCGTTGCGGTGAAGCGCAAGTTGCAACCGGGCGATAAAATGGCCGGTCGTCATGGCAACAAAGGTGTCATCTCCAAAGTTGTGCCCATGGAAGATATGCCCTTCTTGGGTGATGGGACACCGGTGGATTTCGTTCTGAACCCACTCGGCGTGCCATCGCGGATGAACGTGGGACAAATTCTTGAAACTCACATGGGTTGGGCCGCGCGTGGCTTAGGAATTCAGATTGATGAGGCCTTGGATGAGTATCGCCGGTCTGGTGATTTGACGCCTGTGCGTGACGCAATGCGGATTGCTTATGGCGATGATGTCTATGCCGAAGGTATTGAAGGCATGGATGAGACCTCATTGTTGGAGTCGGCTGGCAATGTCATCAACGGTGTTCCAATCGCAACACCTGTTTTCGACGGCGCGAAAGAAGCAGACGTGAACGACGCATTGCGTCGGGCAGGCTTTAGCGAAAGCGGTCAATCGGTCTTGTTTGATGGTCGCACAGGCGAGCAATTTGCTCGTCCTGTCACCGTTGGCATCAAGTACCTTCTGAAATTGCACCATCTTGTGGATGACAAAATTCACGCGCGGTCTACCGGTCCATACTCGCTGGTGACCCAGCAGCCATTGGGCGGTAAAGCGCAATTTGGTGGCCAACGTTTTGGGGAGATGGAAGTTTGGGCGCTGGAGGCTTATGGCGCAGCTTACACCTTGCAAGAAATGCTGACGGTAAAATCGGATGATGTTGATGGGCGGACGAAAGTCTATGAAAGCATCGTGAAGGGTGAGGACAATTTCGAAGCTGGCATTCCAGAATCGTTCAACGTTCTCGTCAAAGAAGTCCGTGGCCTTGGCCTGAATATGGAACTCCTGGATGCGGAGGTGGAGGAGTAGAGTGCGCTCCCGCGCATTTTACGCCCACCGTCCCTCCCTCTGATTAAAAGGAATTTAAGATGAACCAGGAACTATCAACCAACCCGTTTAACCCGATTGCGCCGCCCAAAGCCTTTGATGAAATCAAAGTCTCCTTGGCCAGCCCTGAGCGGATCCTGTCATGGTCGTTTGGCGAAATTAAGAAGCCAGAAACCATCAACTATCGCACGTTCAAGCCTGAGCGGGACGGCCTGTTCTGCGCGCGTATCTTCGGACCAATCAAAGATTATGAATGTCTTTGTGGCAAATATAAGCGCATGAAATATCGCGGGGTTGTCTGCGAGAAATGTGGCGTGGAAGTGACGTTGCAGAAGGTTCGCCGCGAGCGGATGGGCCACATTGAATTGGCCAGCCCCGTCGCGCATATTTGGTTTTTGAAGTCTTTGCCGTCTCGCATTGGTTTGATGTTGGATATGACTTTGCGCGACCTTGAGCGGATCTTGTATTTCGAAAATTATGTGGTCATTGAACCGGGTCTTACAGACCTGACCTACGGTCAGTTGATGAACGAAGAAGAGTTCCTCGACGCGCAGGATATCTATGGCATGGATGCGTTCACCGCCAATATTGGTGCAGAAGCCATTCGTGAAATGTTGTCTTTGATTGATCTGGAAGCAGAAGCGGAGCAGCTGCGGGTTGATCTGTCAGAAGCTACCGGTGAATTGAAGCCAAAGAAGATTATCAAGCGCTTGAAAATCGTTGAGAGCTTTATTGAATCTGGTAACCGGCCAGAGTGGATGATCTTGACTGTGATCCCTGTGATCCCACCCGAGTTGCGCCCCTTGGTGCCTCTGGATGGCGGCCGCTTTGCAACGTCGGATTTGAACGACCTCTATCGTCGTGTGATCAACCGGAACAACCGGCTCAAGCGCCTTATTGAACTGCGCGCGCCGGACATCATTGTGCGCAACGAAAAGCGCATGCTGCAAGAATCCGTTGATGCCTTGTTCGACAATGGTCGTCGGGGTCGGGTGATCACCGGGCAAAACAAACGCCCGTTGAAATCCTTGTCTGACATGCTCAAAGGTAAGCAGGGTCGTTTCCGTCAAAACCTTTTGGGTAAACGCGTCGACTTCTCGGGTCGTTCGGTGATTGTGACAGGTCCGGAGCTCAAGCTGCACCAATGCGGCCTGCCAAAGAAAATGGCGCTCGAGCTGTTTAAGCCTTTCATTTACAGCCGCTTGGAGGCCAAGGGCCTGTCTTCGACTGTCAAGCAAGCCAAAAAATTAGTTGAAAAAGAGCGGCCCGAAGTTTGGGATATCCTCGATGAGGTGATCCGCGAACATCCGGTCATGCTCAACCGTGCGCCAACTCTGCACCGTTTGGGGATCCAAGCTTTTGAGCCGGTTTTGATTGAAGGCAAGGCGATTCAGCTGCACCCGCTGGTCTGTTCCGCGTTTAACGCTGACTTTGACGGCGACCAAATGGCGGTTCACGTTCCTCTGAGCTTGGAAGCACAGTTGGAAGCGCGGGTTCTGATGATGTCCACCAACAACGTTCTGTCTCCGGCCAACGGCGCGCCGATTATCGTACCGTCACAGGATATGATCTTGGGCCTTTATTACACGTCGCTAATGCGCGAAGGCATGAAGGGCGAAGGCATGATTTTTGGTTCCGTGGATGAAGTGCAGCATGCACTTGATGCGGGTATTGTGCATCTTCATGCAAAAATCCAAGCACGCGTTCCGCAGATCGATGACGAAGGCAATGAGGTCATGGTGCGGTTTGAAACTACACCGGGCCGTGTGCGTTTGGGCGCTTTGCTGCCTCAGAACGCAAAGGCGCCATTCAGCTTGGTGAACCGTCTTTTGAAAAAAGGCGAAGTTCAGCAGGTTATCGATACGGTCTATCGCTACTGTGGTCAGAAAGAATCTGTGATTTTCTGTGACCATGTGATGACGTTGGGTTTCCGCGAAGCCTTCCGCGCCGGCATTTCTTTCGGCAAGGATGATATGTTGGTTCCTGACACCAAATGGACCATCGTCGATGGTGTGCGCGCTCAAGTTAAAGAGTTCGAACAGCAATATATGGATGGTTTGATCACCCAGGGTGAAAAATACAACAAGGTGATCGACGCTTGGTCAAACTGTAATGACCAAGTGACCGACTCCATGATGGATGCGATTGCTTCGGTGAAATTCGACGAGACTGGCGCTGAAATGGAGCCAAATTCGGTCTACATGATGGCCCATTCGAAAGCGCGTGGCTCGGTCACTCAAATGAAACAGTTGGGCGGTATGCGTGGTCTGATGGCCAAACCAAACGGCGATATCATCGAAACACCGATCATCTCGAACTTTAAAGAAGGTTTGACCGTTCTTGAGTATTTCAACTCAACCCACGGTGCGCGGAAGGGTCTGTCGGATACGGCTCTGAAAACGGCCAACTCAGGTTACCTTACACGTCGTCTTGTGGATGTGGCTCAGGATTGCATCGTGCGCCAGCATGATTGCGGCACTGACCGTTCCATCACAGCACGGGCTGCGATCAATGATGGCGAAGTGATCTCCTCTTTGTCAGAGCGGATCTTGGGCCGGGTTGCGGCTGAAGATGTGATGAAACCCGGCACGGATGAGGTTCTATGTGCCAAGGGCGAAATCATTGATGAGCGCAAAGCTGACTTCATCGAAGAGAATGGTGTGATTTCTATGTTGATCCGGTCACCTTTGACCTGTGAAACAGAAGATGGCATCTGTGCGGCCTGCTATGGTCGCGATTTGGCTCGTGGTACATTGGTGAACCAAGGTGAAGCGGTGGGCATCATCGCGGCGCAGTCAATTGGGGAACCCGGTACTCAGCTCACAATGCGGACGTTTCACATCGGGGGCGTTGCACAAGGTGGTGGCCAGCAATCAAGCCAAGAAAGCAGCCAATCTGGTAAAGTGCACCTCGAGAATGCAATCTTGCTGAAAAACTCAGCCGGTGAACAGCTCTCCATGACACGCAACATGGTGGCCAGTATTCTTGACGTCGGTGGCGCGGTGATTGCCAGCTACAAGGTTGCCTATGGCTCGAAAATGTTGGTCAAAGATGGCCAAACTATTGAGCGTGGCGACAAGCTGTTTGAATGGGATCCGTTCACATTGCCCATCATTGCTGAGAAGTCAGGTGTGGTGAAATATGTTGATCTGGTGTCTGGCATTGCCGTGCGTGACGAGACAGATGACGCGACAGGAATGACGCAGAAAATCGTGACCGATTGGCGTGCGGCATTGAAAGGCAGCGAATTGGCGCCCAAAATCATCGTCACCGATGAAAAGGGTGAAATGCTGACCCGTGAAGATGGCAATCCAATTGCCTATGCCATGTCCGTCGATGCGGTTCTGTCCGTTGAGGACGGTCAGGAAATCAAAGCGGGTGACATCTTGGCGCGTATCCCGCGTGAGGGTGGTCGATCCAAAGACATCACTGGTGGTCTGCCACGGGTTGCGGAATTGTTTGAGGCACGCCGCCCCAAAGATCACGCGATCATCGCAGAAATTGATGGCCATGTGCGCTTTGGCAAAGACTACAAAAACAAACGTCGCATCGCGATTGAACCTGCTGACGAGACTTTGGAAAAAGTTGAATACATGGTGCCAAAAGGCAAACACATCCCGGTCCAAGAAGGTGATTTCATCAAGAAAGGTGATTACATCATGGACGGCAACCCTGCGCCGCATGACATTCTTGCGGTTCTGGGTGTTGAGGCGTTGGCCGATTATATGATCGACGAGGTTCAGGACGTGTATCGCCTGCAAGGGGTGAAGATCAACGACAAGCACATTGAAGTGATTGTGCGTCAAATGTTGCAGAAATGGGAAATCACAGACAGCGGTGAGACGACCTTGCTTAAAGGTGAGCATGTCGACAAAGCTGAATTTGACGCAGCCAATGAAAAGGCTTTGTCAAAAGGCAGTCGTCCTGCACAGGGCGAGCCGATTTTGCTGGGGATCACGAAAGCGTCCTTGCAAACGCGCTCCTTCATCTCTGCGGCTTCATTCCAAGAAACCACGCGGGTTCTTACCGAGGCTTCCGTCCAAGGCAAACGAGATAAGCTCATTGGTCTCAAAGAAAATGTCATCGTTGGGCGCTTGATCCCGGCTGGCACCGGTGGCGCGACGCAGAAGATGCGTCGCGTGGCTGCAGATCGCGACAATGTTGTGATTGAAGCACGCCGCGCCGAAGCGGAGGAGGCAATTGCCTTGGCCGCGCCAGCAGCCGAGGTTGAAACTCCAGATGAGATGTTCGAAAGTTTGTTGGTTGATACTGTTGAGAACAACGAAGAGTAAGACACTCATACTATGTGATTTAGGGCCGTTCTTCTGAGCGGCCCTTTTCTTTTGCAGTTGCACTTTTTGTCGAAATAGAGCCCGGTAGTTCTGAGACGATATTTATGTTCACAACGAAGGCAAATCCATGACCGACAATATCCGCGGAGCGCTCTTCATGGTGTGCTCAATGATTTGTTTCGCCGTGAATGACGCGGTGATAAAATCTTTGGGTGGGGTTCTGCCGATTTTCCAAACGCTCGCAGTGCGCGGCGGAATTGTGGTGATCGTACTGGCTGTCATGGTCATGCGCTCCGGCTGGCGCGTGCAGGAGCTGCGGCGCCGCGACAAGATGATCCTATTGCTGCGCGTTGCGGCAGAAATCGGCGCCGCATTCTTTATCGTTACGGCTCTGTTCAACATGGAATTGGCCAATATGACGGCCATTTTGCAAATCCTGCCGCTCACCATCCCTTTGGCGGCCTTCATCTTCCTTGGGGAACCCTTGGGTTGGCGCCGATTGCTGGCGATTTTCATTGGTTTCCTGGGGATGTTGTTCATTGTGAAGCCTGGCAGTGATGGTTTTAATGTTTACTCATTGTTTTGTTTGGCGGCGGTGATCTGTGTCACGATCCGCGATTTGACTGCGCGCAGTTTGGGGGCCAAGCTGTCTTCGCAGGAAATGTCGCTCTTTGCGGCCATCGGAGTGTTTGGCGCAGCGAGTGTTGCAACGATGTTTGAGCCATGGGTAGCGATTTCTCTGACATCTTGGGCGGCACTATGCGGCTCGTCACTCGCGATTTTGCTGGGATATCTCGTGAGTGTTTATGCAATTCGCACAGGGGATGTCAGCTTCACTGCGCAGTTTCGTTATATTGGCCTCATCGCCGCATTAATCTTGGGCTATGTGTTTTTTGGCGAATGGCCAGATCGTTTGGCCTTGATGGGGGCCGCGATTATTGTTGGAACGGGCGCCTTTACCCTTTACCGCCAACAGGCCAGTCGGATGGTCAAATCTGCTTAGTTTGAGCTTTGAGCGGTTGTCTGCGCCGAAGGATAGATAATATGCACTTCCGGACTTGACGTTGAAATTGCGCTGGCATACCTGTCTGGCACGGCGCGGGTATGGTGAAATGGTATCATAAGAGCCTTCCAAGCTTAAGGTGCGGGTTCGATTCCCGCTACCCGCTCCAAAATATCTCCATTTTTTCCAACATGAATACAGGCGTATACTCGATACTCCGGCTATTTTTGAGTCGGCGCTAGGGCGTGGCCTCATAGGCGATATCAAAGTCACATTGAAATTCAAGACCACCGGCCGGGGTTTGCGGACCAAGTCGAAGACGAGCGGGAAAAGCGAGGTCCAGCCTAGCTTTTTCTTGAGGTTTCAAAGACAGTGGCCCCACCGTCTGAGGGTCTGCTGCGCCCCCTTCCAAGACCAGGCCTGGGCCATCTGCTGCTTGATTTTCTACCAGGGGGCACAGGGGACCAGTTTTAATTTGCAGATGCACCTGCATGTTTTGCGGGTGCTGGCGCTTCAAAAGCACTGGTGTTGGACTGCGTGTGACCTCGGCAGCGATGGACGCTATCGTATTTGCGATACTCCGATTTTATTGAACGCGCCCTCTTGTTGGTTGACCTGCAGGCGGATACATCGAGTGGGCAAGTTTAAGGGGCGGGCATGACACAAACACCAAATTCAGCGGCAGAGGTGCGCGAAGAGCGCGCCGCCTCAAAACAAGTTGGGGTGTTGAAAGCTCTGCTTCCCTATTTTGCCCCCTATAAAGTTTGGGTCGTGCTGGCACTGACGGCCCTTATCATCACTGCCAGCGTCTCATTGATTTTGCCGGTTGCAGCCCGCAGAGTGATTGACGGGTTCTCAATTGGGGATGTATCCCTGCTCAACCAATATTTTATGGGCGCCATTGCGGTTGCCGCTGTCTTCGCGCTGGGCTCGGGCCTGCGGTACTATGTGGTGACACGTCTCGGCGAGCGGGTAGTTGCAGATTTGCGTAAGGCCATTTTTGATCGCATGATTGGAATGTCGCCGGCATATTTTGAAAAATTGATGACCGGTGAGGTCCTCAGTCGTATCACGACCGACACGACTTTGATTCTATCTGTCATTGGCTCCTCCGCCAGCTGGCTGCTGCGCAATATGCTGATGATGTCTGGTGGATTGATTATGATGCTCTGGACCTCTCCAAAGCTGACCGGTTTGGTCCTCTTGATCGTTCCTCTCATTTTAGGGCCAATTTTGGCATTAGGACGCAAATTGCGCGGCTTGTCGCGGCAAAATCAAGATTGGATTGCAGCCTCCTCCGGGAAGGCATCGGAATCGCTGTTGTCAGCGCAAACCGTACAGGCCTTTACCCATGAGGCCCGCAGCTCGGCAGAGTTTTCAGATGTCACCGAAAAGGCCTATGACAGCGCGCGCGCAAGGATCACAACACGGGCGCTGATAACGATGATCATTATCTTTGTGGCGTTCAGCGGCGTGATGGGGGTTTTGTGGATTGGTGCGATTGACGTGCGCAGCGGCGCCACCACCGCCGGACAATTGGTGCAATTTGTCATCTATGCCGCTATCGTGGCCAGCTCGACTGCGGCCCTGTCAGAGCTTTGGTCCGAGCTGCAGCGAGCCGCCGGCGCAACAGAGCGTCTGGTTGAGCTGCTGGAGGCTGAGGACACGATTGCTGATCCAAAGACCCCGACACCGGCGAAACCGGGTGCTTTGGTATTTAAGGATGTGCAGTTTGCGTTTCCAAGCCGGCCAGGGTCGCCGACGCTTAATGTGGTGAATTTCACCATCAATCCGGGTGAAACGGTGGCTTTGGTGGGACCGTCTGGCGCTGGTAAGTCGACGATTATTCAACTTGTGCAGCGGTTTTTTGATCCGCAAGCCGGACAGATCACCTTTGGCGGTGTCCCTTTGCCGGAGATGCGGCGCAGTGATTTCCGGCAATTCATGGCGCTTGTGCCGCAAGATCCAGTTATTTTTGCCAGTTCCGCCTATGATAATATTTTATTTGGCCGCCCAAGTGCCAGCCGCGATGAGGTGATAGCGGCGGCCAAGGCCGCGGCGGCAGATGAATTCATTCGTGCGCTGCCCGATGGCTATGACAGCTATGTTGGCGAGCGTGGTGTGATGCTTTCTGGCGGGCAGAAGCAACGCATTGCCATTGCGCGTGCAATATTGCGGGATGCCCCTGTACTCTTGCTGGATGAGGCGACCTCCGCTCTGGATGGTGAGAGTGAGGCTGTGGTGCAAAAAGCATTTGAAGAGCTATCAAAGGATCGCACCACCTTGGTGGTGGCGCACCGCTTGGCGACGGTTAAAAATGCAGATCGCATTTTGGTGATGGATCAGGGGCAATTCGTAGCGCAGGGCACGCATGGCAGTTTGGTCGCTGAAGGCGGGCTTTATGCGCGCTTGGCCAAATTGCAGTTTTCTGAAACCGACTCTGTTTAGCGTTTATCTGCAGAGCCCCACGCAAATTCCTTGCGCAATTTAGGAATTTTTAGCATCTTGACCCAGAGTTGCGCGGATTAACGCGCGCGCGAGTTTTGGGAGATGCTTATGGGATTTGCAACAAAAGCTGATCGAGATGCCGTCGAAAACGAAATGCCTTGGGCGGAGCGCGATGTTCCCAAAACAATGTATCAGTTCATCGATCGGGTGGCCGCGCGCCATGGTGCCCGCCCGGGTGTGAGTTTTCAGATCACCTCGGGTCCGTCGGACAAGGCGGAAACCCTGAGCTGGCAAGAGTTTCGAGATAAATCGGTGCAGGCTGCCAATCTATTCCGCCGCTTGGGTGTTGGGGAAAATGATGTCGTGGCCTATCTTTTGCCGATCTGTAGCGAGGCGGCCTTGACCCTTGTGGGGGGCAGCATTGCGGGCATCGCCAATCCCATCAACCCTTTGCTGGAACCAGACCAGATTGCCGCAATCTTGCGCGAGACCAATGCGAAGGTCTTGGTCACCCTGCGCGGGTTCCCAAAAACGGACCTGCCACAGCTGGCGGCTGATGCTGTCGCGCAGGCGCCGAATGTGCAAACTGTGCTGGAAGTGGATCTCAACCGCTATCTGACACCGCCCAAATCTTGGATCGTGCCGCTCATTCGCCCAAAAGTCACCGTCACCCACGCTGCGCAGGTTCTAGATTTCAACACAGAGTTGGCAAAGCAGAACCGGATCCTTGATTTTCAAGATGCAACTGAAGATCGTGTTGCGGCCTATTTTCATACGGGTGGAACAACAGGCATGCCGAAAGTTGCGCAACATAAATATTCTGGCATTGTCTATAATGGCTGGCTTGGGGATCGTATGTTATTTGAGGCCCAAGACACGATCATTTGTCCTTTGCCCCTGTTTCACGTTTTTGCCTGCCATGTAATTTTGATGGCTATGATCAGTTCTGGCGCCCATGTGGTCTTTCCCACCCCGCAAGGCTATCGGGGCGAGGGCGTGTTTGATAATTTCTGGAAGCTCGTAGAGCGCTGGAATGTGACGTTCATGATTACCGTTCCAACCGCGCTCTCCGCGCTGATGCAGCGCCCTGTGAACGCTGATATCTCGTCACTTCGAACGGCGTTTTCTGGATCTTCACCTTTGCCGGTTGAGCTGTTCAAGCGCTTTGAAGCTGCGACTGGGGTTGAGGTTGTCGAGGGGTATGGTTTGACAGAGGTGACCTGTTTGGTCTCTTGCAACCCTGATCAAGGTCTCAAAAAAGTCGGATCTGTTGGCCTTCCTTTGCCATATACGACCGTTAAAATTTTGCGCGACGGGGCCGCGGGACCCGAGGAGTGCGATGTCGATGAGATTGGAGAAATCTGCATTGATAATCCGGGGGTGTTTTTGGGCCACACCTACACGGAGACGGCCAAGAACAAAAACCTCTATCATTATGAACGTTACCTGCGTACGGGGGATTTGGGGCGGATGGACGCCGATGGCTACCTGTGGATCACAGGCCGCGCCAAAGATCTCATTATTCGCGGTGGTCACAACATTGACCCAGCTCAGATTGAGGAAGCTCTGGCGGGCCATGAGGCCGTCGGATTCGTTGGTGCGATTGGCCAGCCCGATGCACATTCTGGAGAACTTCCCTGTGCTTACGTCGAACTGGTCGCAGGCACAAAGGTCAGCCCAGAGGATCTGATAACATTTGCGAATGAACGCGTGGCAGAACGGGCCGCTCAACCAAAATACATTGAGATTATGCCAGAGCTGCCAAAAACCGCCGTAGGAAAGGTCTTTAAACCTGCGTTGCGCAAATCTGCGATCACCCGCATATATAATGCGGCGTTGGTAGAGGCGGGCGTGCCGGCCGAGGTGCAGTCGGTGATTGAAGACAAGCAACGGGGGCTTGTGGCGCAAGTGGCTGGCCCCGCGGAGGATGAGGCGGTGAGCCAAGTGCTTGGTGGCTTTGTCTGGTCTTGGGAGCGTGCACTCTAGGGCTTGCAGGCCACCGCCGCGCCGCATCAAAGGGCTGGACAGGCTCTGGAGCTCTCACTAGGATGCGGTCCAACTGATAGATGAGGTAAACATGGACGCGTCGTTTTCACGCCGTAAGCTGGTCACTCCTGCAGAACTAAAGGCGCTTAATACACGCTCAAACCTTTGGGGGGCCGCCCAAATGGTAAGCCATTTGGGCGCAATTGCCGTCACAGGTTGCTTGCACAGTTTGGCTCTGGGCACAGCTTGGGTCTGGCTGACCGGTTGTATCTTGGGTGTTTTGCTGAATTTCCTTTATGCCGCACAGCACGAGTTGAGTCATGCGACAGTTTTTGCAACCCGCCGAATAAATGTGCTGTTTGGTCGGCTGATTGGCTTTG
Source organism: Planktomarina sp. (assembly GCA_022425445.1). Lineage (GTDB taxonomy): Bacteria > Pseudomonadota > Alphaproteobacteria > Rhodobacterales > Rhodobacteraceae > Planktomarina. Next base: position 5,419 of record JAKMFM010000191.1, on the reverse strand, counting down.
TGATGATCTTTCCACGAGACTACGATCAAGTCATGCATTTCGCGCATCATACCCACACACAAGATTGGGAAAAAGATGGCGAATTGGTCCGCGCACCCTATACGCTCATGACCTATCTATTGTGGCTGTCAGGCGTCACCTATTGGCGCAATCGCATCTTTGGTGTCATCCGCCGCGCGCGGGGGGTCATTATTGAGCCATTCATTCGCGCCGAAGAAGAGGCCAAGATTATTCTTGAGAGCCGCGTTCATTTGGGGCTTTATGGCGTGATCATTTTGGGCTCGGTTGTGTTCAATTCATGGGCGGCTGTCAGTTTTTGGCTATTGCCGATGCTTTTGACCAAACCTGTTCATCAGCTCCAAAATACCATCGAGCATTTGGGGCTCAGCCATGAAGATGATATATTAAAGAACACACGTTCCACGCGGACGAATGCGTTGATGCGCTGGCTGTGCTGGCAGATGCCCTATCACACGGCGCATCATGTGTTTCCCTCTGTACCATTTTGGAAATTGCGGCAACTCAATGCGAAGATTGAGGCGCAGGCGGGGCCGGTGCACCGGATGGGCTGGATCGAATTTCAGATCGAGGTTATTAAGCGATTTGTTCAAAAAGACGAAAGCCAATGGCCCATGGATGAGGTTTGGATTGTGCCAACGTCAGCTGGCCGTCAGGCTCGCCTCGAGGCTTGAGCTGGACGCTGTATAGGCGCCTTCCAACTCTATTAACTTTTGTTTGCGCCAAAGCCCGCCGGCATAACCTGTTAGAGTGCCGTCCGCGCCGATGACGCGGTGGCAGGGCACAACAATTGCGATTTGATTGGCGCCATTCGCACGTGCAACGGCGCGCATCGCCGTGGGTCGGGAAATAGACTGCGCCAATTGAGCGTAGGATCGCGTCTGTCCAGCGGGGATGTCTTGCAAAGCATGCCAGACCGTCTTGGAAAAATCCGTGCCATGCAGGGCCAGAGGCAGATCAAATTTCGGCCGCTGCCCCCCAAAAAATTCCGTCAGTTGCGCTTGCACCAGATCCGTAAAGGCAAAGCGACCAAAACCCAGCTGCCCTTTGGAAAATTGAAACAGGCGCTGCACCTCGCGGGCCAGGCCTTTACGTTCGGGAAACTCCAGCAAATGCAATTGCGTGGCGTCACAAATTGCCACCATCGCGCCGATGGGGGTATCGATCCAACTGGCGCGCAACTGTGCATTTTCGGTAAATTCTCCCGGCGCGCGGCCCATGAGTTTTGCGAAAGCGGTCCGAAATGCGCTGGGCGATTCAAATCCTGCGCTCAGCTGCGCTTCGACAACCTTATCGCCCTTGGCCAAGACCTCAGCGGAGTGGCGCAAACGGCGGTGACGGGCCATTTCTAAAAACGTCATGCCAAAATGGCGTTTGAAGGCACGCCTTACGGTTGAGGGGTCAAAACCCATCGCTGTGACGCAGGTCTCGCTCCAACGGCGCATCGGATCTGCATCAAAGGCTTTCAGCATCTGATCCACAAGCGGATCCAGCCGCGCCACTGGCGCCAGCGGGTGGCAGCGTTTGCACGGTCGAAATCCCGCAGCGATACAATCGCCAGGGGTTTCAAAAAACGTGCAATTTTCTGGTTTGGGGTTGGGGGCTGGGCAATTGAGGCGGCAAAAAATGCCTGTTGAGGTCACGCCGACATAGGCGCGCCCCTCATAGGCGTCACTGCGGGCGACAAGGGCATCATAGAGCACATCTGGATCAGGTAGTGAAAACATCATGTCGGCATCCTAGCGCGATTCTCTTCGTCTTGGCGTCGGTTTTCGGGCATGGATGTAAATTTTCTTTGCTTTGGCTGGCAAGTCAGGCTGCGGCCAAAGGTGCGTGAAAATCGCTTGCCTCATTGCAAAACTCATTGCAGGCTGATCGAATGACACAGACACTCAAAACCTTCACCAGCCTCTGGGCCATGCAGCCGCACGATCAAACTGGGATTAAATTGCCCTATGAACAGGTGTGCGAAATGGTGGCGCAAGCGGGGTATGACGGGATGGCGATTGACCTTGGGGCTGGGGATGTGGCGCAGGCCCATGAGGTGCGCCCGCATATGGAACGTCATGGGCTCACGCCTTTGATTGTTGCCTTTCCCAAGAGTGTTGAAAGCCTGCGTGAGACGCTGGTGATGGCCAAGGATTTCGGCAGCCCTTTTGTGGATGTGATTGGCCAGGTGATGCCACTTAGCGTGGATGGTATGATCCCGGTGATCCGAAAATGGATGGAAATGGCCGATGAGATTGGCGTTCCAGTGCAATTTGAGACCCACCGCAATTGTATCACGAATGATCTTTATTCTACCCTTTGCCTGCTCGATGCGATCCCTGAAATGCGGATATGTGCGGACTTGAGCCACTATGTGGTGGACCGCGAATTTTGGTTTCCCCTATCGGAACGTGACATGGGTTTAATGAGCCGCATTTTGCAGCGTTCAGATAGTTTTCAAGGCCGAGTGGCCAGCCGCCAGCAAATTCAACTGCAATTGGACTTTCCACAGCATCAAAAATGGGTTGAGCTGTTCAAGGGCTGGTGGCGTGAAGGGCTGCAAGATTGGCGCGCGCGTGCGGAGGGTGACTGCATCTTTCTGTGTGAACTTGGCCCTCCAGAATATGCGATGACGGATGCTCAGGGGCGCGAGATGTCAAACCGCTGGGAGGAGGCGTTGCAGATCAAAGCTTGGGTAGAGGAAATTTGGCAAGACCTCGGTGGCGATCGTTAAATGCCACTCATCGCCTTTCGTGAAAAATAAAGCCGATAAAATTTAGGAGCAATTGCGCCGCCAGAATTTGCGTGCTGTCGGTTGGGTCATAGGCAGGGGCCACTTCGACCAGATCGATTCCAGCGATTTGCCCACGCTGCGTCAGGCCCTGCAAAACTTCCAACACATCATAGTAGAGAAACCCGCCGTGGCTTGGTGTGCCAGTGCCTGGGGCGATTGAAGGGCAGAAAGCGTCAATATCGATGGTAACATAGTAGCGCACCCCGGCAGGGATTCGCGCCAGCACGGCCTCAAGCCCTAACCTCCGCACCTGCCGTACCGAGAGGATATCAGACCCCCGAGCCCTTGCGTCCTCATAGCCCTCTTTTGCGGTGGAGCTGACGTTGCGAATGCCAAGTTGCGTCATGCCGCTGACCCATGGTTTTTCAATGGCTCGGCGCATGGGATTGCCATGGCCCGCCGTCACGCCGTGGCGGCTGTCTACAAAATCCAAATGGGCGTCTATCTGAATCACATGTACCGGTTCTTGCTCGGAAAAGGCGTTGATGCAGGGGATATTGATGGAATGATCCCCGCCAATCACAACGGGCAGCGCGCCGGCAGCCAAAATCTTGCGTACGCCAAATTCGATGTTGGCATGGCTTTCTTCGGTTTTCGTGTGGATGATATCGGCATCACCCAAGTCCACAATCCGCACATCGCTTGAGAGGTATGTGGCGTCATCTTCGTGGTCATAGGCACCGGCATGACCGAAAGAAAAAAGAGTGGAGGCTTCGCGGACCGCGCGCGGGCCGAAGCGGGCACCAGGGCGCCATTGGGTGCCAAAATCGAAGGGAGCACCCAAAATTGCCACATCGGCCTCGATTGCGTCCCAATCTGCCACATAGGGGCGTTTACCAAATGTGGAAATCCCAACAAAAGGCAAATTCAGCCGCCCTGCTTCATACCCATGATCTGACATAGAGACTCCGTTTCGCATTTATTGGGCCAGTGTTGTGCGATTGTGCCGAAAATGTCGATGAAAAATTGGAGCGGTGAGAGCGAACGCGCCTGCTGCAGGGGTAGGTGAGGGTGAGGGTGGCAGCAGGCGTGTTCTATCCCAGTATGCAGGGGGGTTGGTAGGCACAGTTGGCCGCATCCACTCCGGCGTGGGAGCTATAAGTTCTTATGCCCCTCCAAAAAGGGGCGCAGCAGGCGATGAGGTGACGATCATAAGGGAGATACGACGTCTAGGTCGGAGCCATACGGCTTGATCCGGTCTATTTTTCGCTCCGCCCGCTTTTGCCTCATTGCGCGCTACACTGACACCGCTAAAGGAAAATTCGGGCTATTGTAATTGCGCTATAGTATACAAATTTATGCGAAAGCGCTCAATTTTACTGTTTAAATTGAATTGGGCGGCCATTCATTCAACTTTCTTTTGTGTATTTATACACGCTAAAGCGGGCGCATGAGTGTGTCGCTGCTTTCGAGGCAGCTTAGCCAATCATTTTGGCAGCGCTCTTTGAGCTAAAGCGCTCAAAATCGTCCCGTCCGACATCCAAAAATTAAGCGATTTGTGTCAAAAACATTGCAATGCGGTGGGACTTGGAAAATATAGAATCTATATTTTAGGCATTTGTCTGATCATGATTTTTTAATTTGGGCGAATTTAATGACTGAATTTGGCGAGAACCTGCCATGGCTCAGCGGTTTGAGGAAATCGGTGTCCTTTGTGGCCCGCGAATTGGGGATAAACCGTCAGCAATTTGGTAGCAATGTGAACAACAAATCCTATCCCAATACCCACAATTTGATTGCCATTTGTGACTATTTTAATGTGAAAGCAGTAGATTTTTAGTTGCCACAGAGCGAATTTTCTCAAAAATATCGCAAAGCGGTTTTGTTCAAACACGCACCTCAGCATAGAACTTTGACGTTCCCAATGGATGCTTATTTCCGCCAGTCTCCGTGCGCTTTAGAGCGGTTTCGCGGAGATTACTTGATCCATTTCAATGCAAAGACCTGGCCAAATCACTATATGATTGCATTTTGCCGTGTGTTCGCGCGCCAGGATGCAACTTTCTTGCGCTACATAATCCGCGGACGCGAACCGCTTTTGGGCAATCGTATATTGTTCAAAGGTGGCGAGCAGGCGGCGAAGTTTGAACACAACGTCTTTATTAAGTCCTATTCAAGACCTTTAGCCGGGCCCTTAGTTTCGGGGATAATTTCGGTTCTTAATTGGAAGCATACAGAGGTGCTCCAGAGTCGTATGATGTCTGCTCATATCGATACGAACGAAATCCTCTACCAGGCGCGTCTGTGGCGGCGCCTTGGAATTAGCACAGATCTAAGGGAGGGGCTTAAAGCCAGTGGCTTGGTCCGCAAGACGTTTCCACTCTAATTCGTGACACTCTCGACGGACCAGATTTTCAAGTGCGCACGATTTGAGAATGAGAGTGCGCCCTGAGTGAAATTATTGCACAGCTTTGTGCCAAAAATTTATTTGAGAGGCAAAAATCTGTGATTTACCTCTTGTGGTTTGCGCGGTGAAGGTCTAGCTAGCGAGGACTTGGCGCGGGATGGAGCAGCCCGGTAGCTCGTCAGGCTCATAACCTGAAGGTCGTAGGTTCAAATCCTACTCCCGCAACCAACACTAACTAAACGATTACAATGCAGTAGCGCCCTAAGGGGCGC
>JAKMFM010000159.1 GCA_022425445.1 Planktomarina sp. | reverse complement strand
CTTATTCATTGCGGGACCCTTTGTATAAAGCTTTGCGGTTGTTTAAGCGCTTCCCGAGCTTGGGACAAGAGTGAAGGTCGGCCAAGTTTTGCGCAGCGATGAATTTTGCACTGGCCAGCAAAGCGCGGCCGCGATACCTTTTCATATGTCTTACGAACCCTATGAAGCCCTCATCGCTCCGGCACGGACGAAGGCAAGCATTCTGAGGCTGATCTTCGGAGTTGTGATCACAGCCCTTCTCTATATGCTGCTCTTACGCCTTTGTTGGCAGGTAGTTTTGCAGGTCTCGGGCCCGACTTGGTTTGAGCAGACCATGCAAGTGCCTGGCCCCAGCAGTCCAAGTCAAATGTTTATTCTGTTGGGCAGTTTCGGGTTCATGACTGCAGCAGTCAGTTTCACCGTCTGGTTCCTACATCACCACAGCCCGCTTGCGCTCATCGGCGATTTGGCCAGCGCGAAAAGGCAATTTCTCCGATCCGCAGGCAGGTTATTCTTTATAGCCATGGGCGCGACAGCTATCGCAATTTACGGCGAAACCCTCTTGCCAAACCTGCCACTTATTCAATGGCTCGTCCTGCTGCCCATCACTTTGGCCTTCTTGTTCATTCAGGTCAGTGCAGAGGAGTTGGTCTTTCGGGGATATTTGCAAAGCCAATTGGCAGCGTTGGGCTTGCACAGATTTGTCTGGATCATGATCCCGTCGGTCATTTTTGGCCTTTTGCATTATGACCCCACCGTCATGGGAGCGGCGGCGCCATGGATCGTCCTGTCCACAACAGTCTTTGGCGTGATCGCCGCCGACCTCACCGCGCGCAGCGGCACGCTGGGCCCGGCCATAGCCCTTCATTTTGCTTGGAACTTTTGCTCCATTGGGCTGCTTGGCTTTCCAGATTATTTGGGCGGGCTTGCGCTTTTATCATATGATTTTTCAATCATGGATGAGGAGAAGTTGATCTCACTCATGCCATATGACGCCGCATTTATGCTGCTGGCCTATTTGACTGTGCGTATCGCCCTGCGCAGGTGAGTTGCAATTATTACCGTAGATGATTAACTGACCCCAAGTAATACAAAACAGGAAACACTCGCGTTGAATTGGATTTCTAATTACGTCAGGCCAAAGATTAATTCGCTGTTTTCACGCCGCGAAGTTCCCGAAAATCTTTGGACCAAATGTGCCGAGTGCGGCACAATGTTGTTTCACCGCGAGCTGTCGGAGAATTTAAACGTCTGCACCCATTGCGATCATCACATGGGCATCAGCCCGCGCGCGCGCATGGAGGCTTTGTTTGACGGCGGGATTTTTGTTGAGGTGGATGTGCCAAAACCCATCACCGACCCGCTGCATTTCCGCGATCAAAAGAAATATCCAGACCGGATGAAAGCCGCGCAAAAGAAGACCGGCGAGGCAGAAGCCATGCTGGTCGTGGAAGGCGAAATAGGCCGTACGGGTATTGTCGCAGCATGCCAAGATTTTGCTTTCATGGGTGGATCCATGGGCATGTATGTTGGCAACGCAATCATCGCCGCGGCCCAGCGCGCGGTTGAGTTGAAACGCCCGCTGATCTTGTTCTCAGCCGCTGGCGGCGCCCGGATGCAAGAGGGGATTTTGTCTTTGATGCAAATGCCCCGCACCACGGTTGCAGTGCAAATGCTCAAAGAGGCCGGCCTTCCCTATATCGTTGTCCTGACCCACCCAACCACTGGCGGGGTCACTGCTTCCTATGCGATGCTGGGCGATGTGCATATCGCCGAACCCAACGCGTTGATCTGCTTTGCCGGCCAAAGGGTTATTGAACAAACCATTCGTGAAAAATTACCCGAAGGGTTCCAGCGTGCAGAGTATCTGCTGGACCACGGGATGTTGGACCGTGTGACGCATCGCACGCACATGCGCGATGAATTGATCACCATCACCCGACTGCTTTTGAAACAGTCTCCAGCTATCAAAGGAGATTTACCAAAACCCTCGGCCGATGAGGTTTCTGTCGAAGCGAACCGCTCGAAATGACATCAAAAAATTCTGACATCATCCTAGAGCGGATGATGGCCCTGCATCCGAAGGTCATTGATTTGACCTTAGATCGGGCTTGGCGGCTGCTGCGCGCTTTGGGCAATCCACAAGATCGGCTGCCGAGCGTCATTCACCTGGCCGGCACCAACGGCAAAGGCAGCACGCAGGCCATGATCCGCGCCGGTCTCGAAGGTATGGGCCAAACTGTTCATGCCTATACCTCGCCGCATCTTGCGAAATTCCATGAACGCATCCGCATCGCCGGCGAATTGATTAGCGAAGCGGCGCTCACAGAGCTGCTTGATCGCTGCTACAGCGCCAATGGCGGTGAGCCAATCACCTATTTTGAAATCACCACATGCGCTGCATTACAGGGCTTTGCCGAACATGCGGCCGATTACACCTTGCTGGAAACTGGCATGGGAGGACGGTTGGATGTGACCAATGTGGTCGACAAGCCAGCGGCCTGTGTCCTGACACCTATTGATCTCGATCACCAGCAATTCCTCGGGGACACGCTCGCCAAGATTGCCTTTGAAAAAGCGGGCATTCTGAAGCGCGGTGTCACCGCAATTGTTGGGCCCCAACCAGAGGAAGCCCTCGAGGTGATCGAACGTCAGGCGGCAAAAATTGGTGCTGATCTGCGTATATATGGGCAACATTGGCATGTCACCACTGAGGCGGGGCGCTTGATCTATCAGGACGAGACCGGTCTTTTGGATTTGCCCATGCCGTGCCTGCCAGGTCCGCATCAAATTCAAAATGCTGGGGCAGCCATCGCCACCCTGCGGTATCTCGCTCAAGGCGAGGAGGCCTGCAGTGCCGCAATGTTGCAAGCCGATTGGCCCGCCCGCATGCAACGGTTGCGCCACGGCCCACTAGTGGACAGTCTTCCCGGCCATGAGATTTGGCTTGATGGAGGACATAACCCCGCCGCTGGGCGGGCCATCGCAGCAACGCTCGCCACCCTGCCCAAACGCGATACCCATATCATCTGCGGCATGCTCAATACCAAAGATGTGACAGGGTTTTTAGCGCCAATTGCCGCGCATTGCACCTCGCTCATCACAGTGACTATTCCAAATGAAATCAATGCTGTTCCCAGTGCAGATCTGGCCGAAGCGGGCCGGAGCTGCGCCATCCCCTCCTTGGAGGCAAGCGATGTGCACGCAGCCCTGCAAGACCTGTCTAAACGCCATCCGCAGGCGCGAATTTTGATCTGCGGTTCGTTATATCTGGCCGGGCATGTCTTGCGCGAGAATGATGCCAGCGCCTAGATGCGCCCCCATCCCTCAGCCTGCATTTCAGCCAAGCGCGAGGCGGTGCGTTCAAATTCAAAACTGCCTGTGCCGCTCGGATACAGAGCCTCTGGCGCGGCGGCGGCAGAGGCGATAAACCCAATTTGCGCCTCATAGACCGCATCAATGAGCGTGACAAAGCGTTTCGCCTCACTGGCATTTGCACGCCCGAGCACCGGGATATCGTCCAGCATCAGGACTTTGGCCTCTTGAACCAAAGCGAGATAATCCGCCGCCCCCAATGCGGCGCCGCAAAGCTCTGCAAAAGATATTCGGGCAATTCCATTGCGAAACTCTGGAACGATCACCCGGCGGGATTTCACCTCAAGGGCAAAAGGTTGACCCGGCCCCCCAGCTAAATTCATCCATATGTGATCCATAGAAGCCCGCGCGGCGTCACCCAAAGGCGTAAAATAGCGACCCTGCCCTGCCATCCTGTCTTGGCGGTAATCTTTGGGGGAGGCCAG
>JAKMFM010000150.1 GCA_022425445.1 Planktomarina sp. | reverse complement strand
GTCAATATTCCAGCCATTGCACTCTCGGTTGGCCCTATGCTCAACGGGTGGTTCGGCGGCAAACGCACCGGCTCGGGCACCATCGTTTGGAAAGCCCGCGAGATGCAGGCCGCAGGCGAAATCGATGGTGACGGCTTTATGGACATGGTGGCCTCCTCAACCCCGTCTGTTGGCTATTGCAACTCCATGGGCACCGCCACGACAATGAACTCACTGGCCGAGGGGCTTGGTATGCAATTGCCAGGCTCGGCCGCCATCCCAGCCCCCTATCGCGAAAGAGGGCAGATCAGCTATGAAACTGGGTTGCGGATTGTCGATATGGTGCATGACGACCTACGGCCTGACCGCATCATGACCCGCGAAGCCTTTGAAAATGCTATTGTGATCAATTCCGCCATTGGCGGCTCGACCAACGCGCCCATCCACCTCAATGGGATCGCCAAACACCTCGGCGTGGCCCTGAACAATGATGATTGGCAAAACCTGGGCCATAACGTGCCGCTTTTGGTCAACTTGCAACCGGCGGGTGAATATCTTGGCGAAGATTATCACCGAGCCGGAGGCGTGCCGGCTGTGGTTGGCGAGTTGCTTGCCGCAGGGCTACTGCCGCACCCTGATGCCATGACAGCCAACGGCAAAACCATTGCTGAGAATTGCCAAGAGCTCCGCAGCACCAATACCGATGTGATCAAGCAAGTCACCGCGCCAATGGTAGATGCCGCTGGCTTTATCAACCTGAAAGGCAATTTGTTTGACAGCGCGATCATGAAAACGTCGGTAATCTCTCAAGAATTTCGCGCGCGCTACCTGTCCGATCCGGCAAGCCCAAATTGTTTTGAGGGGCGCGCCATCGTCTTTGATGGGCCGGAAGACTTCCACCATGGCATTGATGATCCAAGCCTAGATATCGATGAACATTGCATCTTGATCATGCGAGGGGCTGGACCCATTGGCTACCCCGGCGGGGCGGAAGTGGTGAATATGCGTCCACCCTCTTATCTTTTGACCAAGGGCATTACCTCCCTGCCCTGTTTGGGCGATGGGCGGCAATCGGGCACCTCTGGATCGCCTTCAATTCTGAACGCCTCACCAGAGGCGGCAGATGGCGGCGGCTTGGGCCTGGTGCAAACCGGTGATATCATCCGCATTGATTTGAATGCCTGCACCGCAGATATGCTGGTTGAACCGGCCGAGATTCAGCGCCGCAGAGCGGCTCTTGGCCCGCGTCCATTTACCCCAGACAGCCAAACCCCTTGGCAAGAATTGTTCCGTCAAAAAGTGAGACCTTTCTCAGAAGGCATGACGCTGGACGGAGCCCATGAATATCAAGACATCGCGCGCAAACATATGCCGCGGGATAACCACTAGGAGATTTTTTATGAAATTAGTCCGCTATGGCGACACTGGCGCAGAGCGCCCCGGCTTGATGGATCCAGAAGGCGTCCTGCGCGACCTGTCCGGTCACGTCACAGATATCGACGCAAGCACGCTCGGCGATGAAGCGCTGGCCCGCATAAGAGCGCTGGATCCAAGCAGCCTGCCTGCTGTCGCTGGCTCACCGCGTCTGGGTCCAGTTGTTGGCAATATTGGCAAGTTTCTGTGCATTGGACTGAATTATTCCGACCACGCAGCGGAAACTGGCGCCGCAATTCCAGAACATCCGATTTTGTTTTTCAAAGCCAACTCTGCCATTACGGGCGCCCATGATGATGTGGTGATGCCGCGCGGGTCTACCCATACAGATTGGGAAGTCGAACTTGGGGTAGTGATCGGCACGGCCGCAAAATATGTCAGCGAAGAGGACGCTTTGGACCATGTCGCGGGCTATTGCATCGTCAATGACGTATCAGAGCGGCATTTCCAAACTCAGCTGACCGGGCAATGGACCAAGGGCAAAAGCTGCGACACCTTCGGCCCCACAGGCCCCTATCTCGTGACCCGAGATGAGATTCCAAACCCGCAGGCGCTGGATATGTCGCTGGATGTGAACGGCAATCGCATGCAAACTGGGAACACAGCGACCATGATCTTCACGGTGGCGCAAATTATCAGCCATCTGTCCCAGCTCATGACGCTCCACCCGGGTGATGTCATCACCACCGGAACCCCTCCGGGCGTGGGGATGGGCATGAAGCCGGAACCGGTCTACCTCAAGCCCGGCGATGTGATGGAGCT
>JAKMFM010000120.1 GCA_022425445.1 Planktomarina sp. | reverse complement strand
CTGCGCGATCACTTCGGCTCACTGTCGGGTTGTGAAGCGGTGGTTATTGGCCGTTCCAACATCGTCGGCAAGCCTATGGCGCAGCTGTTGCTGGGCGATAGCTGCACGGTCACAATTGCACATTCTCGCACCAAGGATCTGCCAGCGGTGGTTCGCCGGGCTGATATCGTGGTTGCGGCGGTGGGCCGGCCGGAAATGGTGCCAGGGGATTGGATCAAACCCGGGGCTGTGGTGATTGACGTGGGCATCAATCGGATTGCTGCGCCGGAAAAAGGTGAGGGCAAGATGAAATTGGTGGGGGATGTCGATTTCGCCAGCTGTGCCGAAGTTGCCGGCGCAATCACCCCCGTGCCAGGTGGCGTAGGTCCCATGACCATTGCCTGTTTGCTGGCCAATACTTTGACAGCGACCTGTCGGGCCAATGATTTGCCCGAGCCGGAAGGATTGACCGCTTAAAGGTATTTTCATGCCGCGGGGACAAGGCTATATTGGCGCATGTCTGATGTTTTGCCTGCCGCCCTTACCGACTGGTTCTCCCAAAAAGGCTGGCAACCCCACGCGCATCAATTGCACGTCATGGAGGCGCGCGCTTGCCCCGCTTGCTTGGTGATCGCCCCGACCGGATGCGGCAAAACCTTGGCGGGTTTTTTGCCAAGTCTTGCGGATTTGGCGCTTAGTCCCCACACAGGCCTTCACACGCTGTATGTCTCTCCCCTCAAAGCTCTCGCGGCGGATATAAAACGCAATCTGCGCGGGCCGGCCGAGGAGATGGGCCTCGATATTCGCATTGAGGATCGTACAGGTGACACCAGCGCCACGCAAAAGCGGCGCCAGCGCGTAAATCCGCCGCAAATCTTGCTCACCACGCCTGAAAGCCTAGCGTTATTGACCAGTTATAGCGATGCGGAACACCTTTTTTCTGGGCTCAAGCGGGTGGTGATTGATGAGGTGCATGCACTCAGCGAGTCGAAACGCGGAGATCAGCTGATGCTCTCGCTGGCGGCTTTGCAGCGGATATGTCCAGATATGCAGCGCATAGGCTTATCGGCTACGGTGCAAGACCCTGACCAGATTGCGCGCTTTATGGCCTGCCATCCGATGCCTTGTCATATTATTGAAGCGCCACAGGGTCCTTTGCCGGATATAGCGATGTTGCAGATTGACGCGCCAGCCCCGTGGTCGGGCGGCGGGGCGGGCTATGCAATCCCGCAGGTGTTGCAAGAGGTGGCGCAACACAACACAGTCTTGATTTTTCACAACACGCGGGCGCAAGCGGAGATATTTTTTCATAAACTTTGGCAGCTCAACGAGGACAACCTGCCGATCGCGATCCACCACGGCTCTTTGTCGCGGGCGCAGCGCGAGCGGGTTGAGGCGGCGATGGTGGCCGGCGCTTTGCGCGCGATTGTCTGCACAGGTTCTTTGGACCTGGGGCTTGATTGGGGAAATGTTGATTTGGTGATCCAAGTGGGGGCACCAAAGAATGTCAAACGGCTGGTGCAACGCATCGGTCGGGCCAATCATCGCTATAATAGCCCGTCAAAAGCTCGGCTGGTGCCGGCCAACCGGTTTGAGGTGGTGGAATGTGTTGCTGCGCTACAGGCGGTACGGGACCATGATCTGGACGGCGAGCCGATGGGTCCAGGCCCTCGCGATGTATTGTGCCAACATATTTTGATCGCGGCCTGCGCGGGGCCATTTCATCCGGATGATCTTTATGTGCAGGTGACAACAGCCGGGCGCTACGCACAGCTGACGCGCGCAGAGTTTGACTCCTGCGTCGATTTTTGCGCCACGGGCGGTTATGCGCTCAAAGCCTATGATCGGTGGCGACGGTTGCAGCAGACGGAGGATGGCAAGTGGCAATTGCGCGACCCGCGTGCCGCGCAGCGCGTTCGCATGAACATTGGCACAATCCAAGACAGTGATCGCCTCAAGGTGCGCATGCGAGGCCGCGGCGGGCGTGCTTTGGGGGAGGTGGAGGAAGCCTTTGCCGCCACGCTTGTGCCCGGCGATAGCTTCTTGATTGGCGGGCAGGTGGTGCGCTATGAGGGCCTGCGCGATCTGACTGTTGAGGTGACAAAACAGCCCGGCAAAAAACCCAAGATCGCAACGTTCAGTGGCACAAAATTTGCCACATCCACCCAATTGAGCCAGCGGATATTGGTGGGATTTCAGCAAAAGGATTGGCCAGAGCTGCCCGGCTATATGAGCGACTGGATCGCATTGCAGCGCCACGTCAGCCTTTTGCCGCGCGCTGACCGGCTATTGGTGGAAAGTTTTCCCCATGACGGGCGCTTTGCATCGGTGGTCTACGGGTTTGCCGGGCGCAATGCGCTGCAAACGCTTGGGCTATTGCTCTCAAAACGGATGGAGGATGCAGGATTGGATCCGCTGAGTTTTGTGGCCACAGATTATGCTGTGATGTTGCTCTCCCTCGAGCCGCTGCGCGATGCGGCGGGGCTTTTGGCGCCTGCCGGGTTGCGGGACGGGCTTGAGACTTGGCTTGCGGGCAATGCGGTTATGAAACGCAGCTTTCGCGGCTGTGCCGTTATTGCGGGGCTTATAGAGCGCAACATGACAGGCCAAAGAAAATCAGGCCGGCAGGCGACGTTTTCGTCGGATATTCTCTATGACACTTTACTGAAATACGATCCCGACCATGTCTTGATGCAGATCACCCGCGAAGAGGCGCGCAAGGGTTTGGTGGATTTTGATCGGATCGAAGAGATGCTGGCCCGCTGTGCCGGGCGGCTGGATCATAAAGAACTGGAGGGTTTATCGCCCTTTGCCGCGCCGCTCTTTCTCGAAATGGGCCGTGTTCCGGTTCAAGGGGCAGCGGAGGAGCGGCTCTTGGCTGCGGAAACAGCAAGGTTGATGGAGGCGTCAGGTCTCAACAAGATTGTCATAGCACCTGTGCGATAAAACTTGCCATGGCGCCTCGTTTTGCGCAATGCAGGGTCATGAGTGATGGGCATGTATTTTCCTTGTTTGGTGCAGAGCTGACTGCGCGGGCTTCGGGTGTCTTATGGTGGGCGCATCGGCGTATTCTATGCGTGTCCGATTTACATTTGGGTAAATCCGATCGCTTGGCGCGCCGCTCAGGCATTATGGTGCCGCCATATGAGACCGCAGACACATTGCTCAGATTACAAAGTGAAATAGAGGCTTTGGCCCCGCAAATTGTGATTTGTCTGGGGGATAGTTTTGATGATCTGCAAGCCTCTGACAGTCTTGATCCCGCGGAAAGCGCGTGTCTTTACCGTATGCAAGCAGGGCGGCAGTGGATTTGGATTGAGGGGAATCATGATCCGGGCCCAGTGGAATTTTCCGGCGCTCACCTGGCTGAATATCGCCATGGCCCCCTTGTGTTTCGTCATATTGCCGAAACCGAGGCTGAGGTCTCAGGGCATTACCATCCAAAAGCCGCTGTGCCTTTGGGCCGGCGGCGGATCACGCGCCCCTGTTTTTTGTACGATCAGCATAGGGTGATTTTGCCGGCATTTGGCACCTTCACGGGCGGGCTGCGCAGCGATGCCACAGCGTTGCAAGATTTGATGCGACCCGGGGCTGTGGCCGTTTTAACTGGGCAGACATGTCATGTCTTGCCAATGCCAAGGGGATAGAGATGGAACGAGTCACCAAAAGCTTTGAACGTCAGAGCATCATGAAAACTTTTGGCGCGCAGATGACGGTGGTTGAGCCGGGGCATGTGGAGATCACAGCGCCAATCTTGCCTGGCAGTCAGCAGCAGCATGGCTATGCGCATGCGGGTTTGATCTTTGCGCTCGGTGACAGCGCCGCGGGATACGCGGCCTTGACGATGATGGAGGCGGGCTGTGAAGTTTTGACGGCAGAAATGAAAATCAACCTTCTGGCACCGGGTCGTGACGGTCCGCTGCGGGCTGTGGGTCACGTTGAAAAATCTGGCGCTCGTTTGGTGATCGTGCGGGCGGATGTGTTTGACGGGGATATTAAAGTTGCTTTGATGCAGGGCACGATGGTGCCTTTACGGGTTTGAAGGCGCGCAGATTTAGATTAATTTTACCATTTTAATTGTTGTTATAAATATATTAATAAAAAATACGTGAGTCTTTCGGCCTATGACATATATCGCCGAGAGGCGCCGTCAACGTTCAGTCATCTGGCCGAAAGAACGGAATTAAAAAGACCAAGCAGGCAACCAAAAAAAATACCGATCCCACCATCGACCAAAAGCTTCCGATGGAGGCGATGATAAATCCAAGCGCGGAGAGGATAAAAAGAATCCAGCCGATGAAGTTGATCTGTTTGTTGCTCATGGTTACTCCCAATGTCTGAGCGGCGGTGCCTCACAGATTAATGGTTTATTTTGTGAATACAACGTCGCTGTTATTGCTTGGATGCGGGGCGGTTGTAGGCCTCGCGTTGGGGTGGTGGTGACAGGCGGCGGCGCGAAAGACCAGGCCCTCTGCGTTGAAATACACTGTTTCTGTTGCGAAGATATTGTTTTGGTTTCTGTAGCTGAGAGTCATCATCTGATAGCCTTGAAACATCTCTTGTACTTGAAATTTGAGATCACGTTGGCGCTCTAGGGCTTTGGCCCAATAGCGGCGTAATTCGTGACGACCAATGAGTTCCCCCCTCCCAACGAGGGCTTGCGCTTTGAGCGAGCTAAACACGACGTCTTTGTGATAATGGGCCATAATTCGGTTTAAATCGTGACTGTTCCAACCGTCTTGCCAGTCTTAAGCAAATTTCCAAGAATCAATCGTATAGGTGGTCATCATTGGGCGTTTTCATGGTGGACAGGACGCAATCGGGTGGGACTGCACTTTGAGAGTTTCTGCGGCATTATGCATGGATATCGCAGACAAAAAGTTAAGTTACATTGCTTTCAAAATACCTTTTAATGAACTATTAAATATGAATAATTACAAAATAATTTTAGCTGCGCCCATCAGGATTTTTAAGCTCATGTGATGTGAAAGCCTTATGAGCGTGTGTGGGCCAATGATGAGGTTTCTGTATGGTTTACACTTTTATAACAGGGAGGCACCGCACGTGATGACGAAACCGAGCTGAGTGTTTTGGGCATTGGGCTGTGTTTTGATGCTGTT
>JAKMFM010000089.1 GCA_022425445.1 Planktomarina sp. | reverse complement strand
ACAGCAGCATATCCCCCAACTGCCGCCCGGAATGGGCTTGCGGTTGGGCAAGGGTGGTGAGGGGCGGGTTCGTATGCCGACCCATCCAAACGCCATCATAACCAATGACAGAAACATCTTCGCCCGGTATCAGCCCTTTGTTGCGAATAGCAGATAAGGCACCTATGGCCTGTACATCATTGACGCAAAGCAAAGCTGACGGCGGTGCTATGTCATTCAGCAAGTCCAGTGCCGCACGCTCCCCGCCTTCGTCTGTCAATTCGGTCACAGAAACAAGATCAGGATCAAATATAATCCTGTTGGCAACAAGGCCATCCTTGTATCCGTCGGCGCGGTCCTGTGCGAAATTCAAATAACTGGGCGCGCCAATGAACCCAATGCGTTGGTGCCCAAGACTGGCCAGATGATCAACGGCATCTGCGAAGGCCCGACGACCATCGACATCATACCACGCATAGCCTTCGGCATCGCGGGATCGTCCGTGCACAATGAATGGGAACCCAGATTTCTTCAGGAATTCAATGCGGCTGTCAGATTTGGAGGGGCGCGACATGACGACCCCAGACACTTTGCCCGACGCGACTAACTTGCGCAACGTTTCAAGTTCATCTTCTGCTGCCTGTGGCTGAACCACCATCAGATCCCAAGCGCGCATTGCCAGAGCATCCCCCAAACCTTGTAAAAGCTGCGAGACAAATGGGCTGGAAGTCGCGCTATGACTGGTTGGCATAAGGTACGCCACCGCCTCGGCCCGGCCCGTGGCCAAACGACGTGCCGTATTATTGGGCCGATAGCCCAACGCATCGGCCGCCTTTTGCACTTTTTCCCGGGTAGCCATCGAAATATCAGGATAATTGTTCATAGCGCGGGAAACCGTGCCTTCGGTCAAGCCAAGGTGTTTTGCCAAATCCTTTAAATTTACACGCGCCATGTTGTCCCCCTTCAGTAAATAGGCTATTCCGAAACCGCTTTCGGTTGCAAGCCAGATTTTCTAAATGCGAAGGTAAGTTGACCATGAAACGTTCCCAAATAAATGAAATAATTGAACAATCTGATGAATTTATTCGCTCATTTGGGTTTCGACTCCCCCAATTTGCCTATTGGTCGCCCAGCAAATTTCGAGACCGAAATGGCCAGATTGATGGAATCATAGATGCGGGCTTGGGATGGGACATAACAGATTATGGCACAGGCGATTTTGACAATTTAGGTTTGTTCCTTTTTACCACAAGGAACGGATCACAGGCCGATTTAGCCGCGGGCGGAGGCATGTGCTACGCTGAAAAGATCATGATCTCACGTAATGACCAAATTTCCCCGATGCACCGGCACCTATTGAAGACCGAAGATATCATCAACCGCGGCGGTGCCACCCTCGCAATCGAAATGTTCGAAAGCGATTTCGAAGGCAATATTGATCGCAACGCGAAGGTTAATGTCGCGTGTGACGGCGTGATGCGTTCATTTGCCCCCGGGGATGTTTTGAAACTGCTCCCGGGTGAAAGCGTTACACTGCGCCCCGGTAACTGGCACAAATTTTGGGGTGAAGGCGGTGACGTTTTGATCGGCGAGGTGTCGGGCGTGAACGACGACAACACCGACAATATTTTTGAACAACCCATCGGTCGGTTCGCCAAGATTGAGGAAGATGTTGACCCCCTACACTTGCTGGTGTCAGACTATCCGAACCATTTTTCTGGATAGTATTTGCCGTTGAGGTTAGCCCGCTGACGCCCAATAAAGACGCATGTGATTGTCCATCAGAAATGTCTGTTGCTGTTCTACAGTTCTTGCGATTTCGGAAATGTATTAGACCTAGTGGTGCTGTCAGACAAATGATAACTCGCATCAGATTGCTAGCGCAGCCTGACCCTATGCGCTCAATCATTGACGGCACTCAGCGAAAGCAGCGGCACGGTTGAGCTTGAGATTGGTGCGTGAATAGCGATGCAGTTACCAAACAAAACAATCCCCCAATGAATTTATAACGCTAATATTAAAGGCCCGTGGTCCGAAGCGCGGGGTCCTAAAATGGGGGGGCCCGGTCCTAGGTCCTGCGGGTGAACTGTAAGGATTAGGTGGAGTAACCCTTTTCAGCGGTCAAATATCTGCACATCAGACGCCGCACCATAGTTACGACACTAAACAAGTCTTCAGTTCGAAATGAGGTGTGAGCTTTAGCTCGCCTGGACTCACCAAATAACTACTGAGTCAGGCTAACGATGAAACCTAAGTGAAACTTTTTGGGCAAGAAATCAATAATTATTACGTCAATATGTCTGTTAAATTATTGATTTAAATAAATCACCCACATGGACATCAGGTCAAGCCCTTTTTCAAAGGGTTCGCTTCGCTCAACCTTCCGCCGCGTTACACACGGCTTGAACCGCGGAGTTTACCGATGTCGTGCAGTTGTAGAGCCAGCGACAGAGCTAATCCGACCTAACCCCAGCCCCATCCATCGCAATGTCAGAGTTACCCGTGTAAACGATCTGATACGTGTTGTTACCCTTCACGCCACAGTTATGGCATCTGGTCCTCTGCCGTACCTCATGGGCTGTCGTGTCGCCTCGGACTACAGCTATCAGCTGGGTCAAAGATTCCACTCGAACCCAACAGCTTTTTCGGACCCAACCCAGAGCCGCGTCATGACAGACTTGTCATAGGCATGAGCGTTCAGTGTACCTTTGCCGACCGGTCCGACCATTTCCATACGGCCGGTCGGACCGTAAAGGGCACGTTGCTCATTAAGCGCCTCTTCGGTCGCGCACATGACCTCAGGGTATGAGCCCTGCTCTGCAGTCTGGACCATCGGCGTTTTGGTCATCAGCCACCAGATGAAACGCATAGTGCGGTTTCCGCTGGTGGTGATCAGCGAAGTAGCTGACGAGCCTGGATGGCAGACGAAGACCTTAACATCCTTGCGCCCCGCCTTGGCCAGCCTGTCCTGCAATTCGTAGGCAAACATCATCTGCGCCAACTTACTCTGCGAATAGGCGGCGTTTGCGCCATAACCTTTACTCCAATTCATATCCTCGAACTTGATGGTCTTGAGACCCATGTTGTAGCCGAGGCTAGCGACGACCACGATCCGGCCTTTGCTTTTGGCAATCCGGTCAAACAGTAGTCCGTTCAACAAAAAATGTCCGTAGTGATTGGTTCCAAGCTGGCTTTCGAACCCGTCAACGGTCAGCCTGCGTGTAGGCACCTGCGCGATTGCCGCATTATTGATCAGCGCGTCGATGCGGGGAACGGTCTTCAGAACCTCTTCGGCAGCCTCTCGCACGCTCCCGAGCACAGATAGGTCCATTCGGATGAAGCTCACATCGGCTTTCACGCCAAATTCCTGTTTCAGGCCTGCGATTGCAGCCTCGGACTTTTCAGCCGAGCGATTTAGCATCACCACCTTCGCGTTCTTCTTGAGCAGCGCGCGCGCGGCCTGAAAGCCTGCGCCAATGTTGGCTCCAGTGATGACATAGGTCTTATCTAACTGATCGCCGAGGCACTCGGGTGTCCAGCCTTTGGGTCCAAATGTCATATCTACCATTTTCTTTCTCCTGACAGTTTAAGCTGGTGGTCTGGTATGTTATTATTAGCAGGGATAAATAGAACTTAGCAGTGAGGATCAATAGTCTAAAATTCTCTTAATTGTTTTTTGCCTTATGGACCGCCGCCCAAACCACCCTAAACCGATGCCTGTCCTAGCTTTCCGGAGGGTCCCATCGGAGGCTCGTACAAGTACGATAGCGTAGGTTTATGAAGTCGTGTGAGCTAGGGCGTTTGGTGGTACTGTCAGACGAATGAGAACTCGCATCAGATTAGTGGCGCAGCCTAAATCTATGCACTCAATAGTTGGCGCCACTCAGTAAGAGCGACGGTTCGATTAGGCTTGAAATTGGTGCATGAAAATAGCTGTACCCTCCCCCAAACAAAAACCTGCTCCAATGAATTTACAACTCTAATACTGTGCGCCAATGGTCCGAGGCGCGGGGCACTGGGATAGGGGATCCCGGTCCGTGGTTCTGAGGCTCAACTGAGCTCAGGCGACGCTGACAATAAGTCGACGGTGCGTGGTATGTAAACCTTAGGCCCTAGTTCTTGGTTCCCGGTCCACGGACCGCAGCAAGATGGTGCAGGGACCCCTGGCCAGGTTTCGTGTGCCTGAATGGGGAATGTTTTGTCATATGGCGAGACT
The DNA here is from genome assembly GCA_022425445.1 of Planktomarina sp. GTDB lineage: Bacteria > Pseudomonadota > Alphaproteobacteria > Rhodobacterales > Rhodobacteraceae > Planktomarina. The sequence continues at coordinate 5,785 of JAKMFM010000089.1, read as the reverse complement.
ACGAAACAGCCCTCCTCATCTCAAGCTCGTTTTGTCTGACAGTGCCCCCGGGGACGGTCAGCGGCCCATCCAACCCCCATCGACGGTAAGGATCTCGCCGTTGACGTAGTCGGATGCAGATGAGGACAGAAAAACAGCAGGTCCAGCGAAGTCGCGCGGCGTGCCCCAGCGCCCCTGCGGTATACGCTCAAGGATGGAATTCGAACGCGCCGGATCGTCTTGTAGGGCTTGGGTGTTGTCGGTTGCGATGTAGCCGGGCGCGATGGCGTTCACATTCACGCCCTTGCCCGCCCATTCATTGGCGAGAGCCTTGGTAAGCTGGCCAATCCCACCTTTTGAGGCGGCGTACCCGGGCACGGTAATTCCGCCTTGAAACGTTAGAAGCGAGGCAGTGAAGATGATCTTGCCATGGCCACGTTCGACCATGCCCCGCCCGATTTCGCGGCTGAGCACGAACTGCGCAGAGAGATTGACTTCCATGACCTCGTCCCACCATTCGTCAGGATGCTCCGCGGCAGGCTTGCGTTTGATCGTACCTGCGTTGTTTATAAGGATATCCGGGGTAATACCGTCTGCGGTGAGCTGGCCAATAAATTCCATGAGCGCTGGCCGCTGAGAGAAATCACACTGATGCCCTGAAAACTTGCGCCCCAACTTTGTGACGGCCTGCTCTACCTCGGAGCCAGCAGAAAGACTGGCAGACACGCCAACGATATCAGCGCCAGCCTCGGCCAGAGCTTCGGCCATTCCACGTCCAATGCCGCGCTTGGCGCCGGTAACCAGCGCTGTCTTGCCGGAGAGGTTAAATGACTGAAGGATACTCATGCGTTTCCCCCCACTTTGATCAGGCTTTTCATCGCCGTTGGGCTGGTGTCGAGTGCGACGAAGGCCTTCTCGATGTCAGCCAGCGGCGCGACATCAGTGATAATCGTGTCGGCATCGACGCCGCCGCTTGCGATGACTGAGATTGCCTTTTCGTAGTCGCCGGCTTCATACACCCGTGCTCCGATCAGCTTGAGCTCGCGCCAGAAGAACCGGAACAAATCGATTTGTGGCTTTTGGGCATGGATCGCCACCATGACGATGCGCGCGCGGCACGCTGCGATTTCGGTCATAGCATCCACGCCCAGCTGTGTGCCAGACACTTCGAACACGACATCTGCGCCCTTGGCGCCGGTGCGTGAAATAACCAGGTCAGCAAGATCGGCCTTCGCCGGATTGACCGTGTCAAATCCAAGCGTCTGGGCAATTGCAAGGCGCGCCTCGTTGACCTCGGAAATCAGGACATTGCCGCCAGCATCACGCGCCACCATCGCCACCAAAATACCGATTGGGCCACCACCAATTACGACGACGTTTTCACCTTCGGACAGCTCCGACAACCTGACATCGTGACAGGCGACTGCAACGGGTTCGATCAGTGCCGCATGATCCATACGCAGGGTGTCGGGCAGCACGTGAAGTGTATGCGCGGGCACATTCCAGAGCTCCTGCATGGCCCCGTCGGTATCGAGCCCAAGGAATTTCAGATTATGGCAGATATGATTATGACCTGCATGGCACGCTGGGCAATCGCCGCAATGATCTAACGGACGCACCGAAATTTTTTGGCCCGGGACAACATTGGTTACCCCGTCTCCAACGGCTTCGACCGTGCCGGACATCTCATGGCCAACGATGCGATTTAAGCCAACACGCGCGTCCATGTTGCCATGAAAGACATGCATATCGGTGCCGCAGATGCCGCAATAGGCGATGCGGATCTGCGCCTCGCCCGCAGCGGGTGCCTTTGCCTCGATGGTTTCCACTACAAAGCTCTTGTCGCCCCGATAATGGGCGGCGGTGTTCGTCTGGGCAGTCATTTATGCATCTCCTTGTGTGCGGATTTCAGCTTTTCCCAATCAAAAGTGACACCAATACCTGGCGCGTTGGGTGCCACCGCAAGGTAATCTTCAACGACAAGAGGGCGGCTGGTGTATTGATCTATTGGGAAGGAATGAACTTCCAGCCATCCAGCGTTGGACTGAGCGGACACGAGGCTTACATGAAGCTCTTGCATGCCATGGCTACAAACGGGAATGCCGTGTTGGCGCGACAGTTCGGCCACGCGCAGCCAGCCGGTAATCCCACCGCAATTTGACGCGTCAGGCTGAATAAAGCTTAGCTTGGAATCGGAGAATGCGTATTCGAATTCGTGGATCGTATGCAAATTTTCGCCCATCGCAAGGGGCATGCCGGTGGCATCAGCGATACGGCCGAAGCCTTTGTAATCGTCCGGAATGGTCGGCTCTTCGAACCACGTCAGATCAAAAGCCTTGAATGCATCGGCGGCGGCAATCGCTTCGTGAACACTCATGGAATAGTTGGCATCTACCATAAATTTGATGTCAGGCCCAATCAGTTGGCGGACTGCTGCAACCCGGGCGACATCTTCGGCCAACATCGGCTGGCCGATCTTGATTTTCACGGCATTGAAACCCTGATCCAGATAGGTCTGTATCGAACCAAGCAGCTTTGGCAAATCGTAACCTAAATCAATACCACCACCATAGGCCTTGCACCGATCTGAAGCCCCGCCCACCATTTGCCACAGTGGCTTTCCCGCAGATTTGCAGCGAATGTCCCACAAAGCGATGTCGACCGCCGATATTGCGAAAGAGGCGATCCCGCCGCGCCCGACGTAATGCACATGCCAGCCCATCGCATCATATACAGCATCGACGTCTTGCGCGTTTCGACCCATCAGAAATGGAGCCAAGTCATGCTCGATCATCGCAGCGATTGACCGTCCGCCCTTGCCACCTGTGTAGGTGTATCCAGTTCCCTCAGAGCCGTCCTGCAGGCGCACCGTAACGGTGACAAGTTCAAAGTGCGTGTGATCGCCATGCTTGGCATCGGTCAGGACCTCAGCCAACGGCACGTCAAAGTGACTTACATCCACGTACGTTATAATGCTGACGTTACCGATGTCGTCTTGCATTTTGTCCCCCAATGGTATTTTGGTATGACCACATATTGCCAATACGATCTTTTTTGTCAATAATTTTTCATTTTGGCTTTTTTTGTTATACAAATTATGCAGATGATTGATGCAAATTAGATGGGGCGATGACTTGATGCAGGAATTGCGTATGATGATTCTACCGTCGCTGCGGTTCAGGAGGACAAAGATGGCTAAGCAAAATGGAACAGGGCGCGCGGCGGATTTTGTTGTCGACACGTTGCAACAACGCATCCAATCCGGCGTACTAGCGGATGGCCAGCCACTCCCATCAGAGAGAAATTTGATCGAAGAGTTCGGGATCAGTCGCACGGTGGTGCGCGAAGCGGTTCGCATGCTTTCAAGCAAGGGGTTGATCGAAGCCCGGCCCCGCTACCGACCGGTCGTCAGAAAATTGGGCTTTGATTCTGCAGTTGATGCTGTGAGTTCCATCGTTTCGCATCTGTTAGGCCAGCCAGGCGGGGTGAAGAACCTATTTGATACTCGAATAATGATCGAGGCAGCGCTTGTCCGTGAAGCCGCTCTGTCAGCTGATAAGGATAATATCGCAGAGCTGAAGCGCGCACTAGAGGCCAACGCCTCGGCAATTGATAACAGCGATCTGTTCTACCAAACGGACAACCGCTTTCACGAAGTCCTCCATGAGATCACCCAAAACCCGGTTCTGCCAGCATTGCATCGAGCCTACACAACTTGGCTCGCTCCTCATTGGTCAAAAATGGCTCAGCTGCCGGAACGCAATCGTGAAAATTACGTCGCACACAGAAGAATATACGAAGCGATTTTGATGCGTGACCCAGATGTCGCCGAGGCGGCGCTGCGGGAGCACCTCCAAAGCGCTTGGTCACAGGTGCACAAGACATTTGGAGAAATATAAGTGGTTGCGGGTGCTGCCGAACAACTGAGAACTCGCATCAGGTTTCTGGTGTCGCCTGAGTCTATTAAATCGGTCGCTAAAGCTTCTCAGCGAATGATCAATATAACACTTAGCCTACACCGCCAATATGTAGTCCACAAGATAGTACAGAATTCTGCTTTTCACTACTTTAAGGCAAGTCGCCTGCCACTCTGATAGGATACGAGGTATGACTTTAGAGCAACTCCTTCTTGTTTGCAGCACGTTCGTTGTTGGTGGCATATTTAAGGGTGCGATCGGTGTCGGTGCTCCGTTGATCGCCATTCCAGTGATGGCAATTGTTGTGGATGTTCCATTTGCGGTTGCAGTATTTTTAGTGCCCAATATTGTTTCAAATGCATGGCAATCCTGGCGCTTTCGAAACTACAAACCAGCAGGTTATTTTTCCCAAGTATTCGCTATTTTTGGCTTGCTAGGTGCCGGTGTTGGCACACTACTCTTGGTCAAGGTTAGCAGTTTCGTCCTCACAACATTCGTTTCATTGATTATTTTGATCTACGTAGTTTTCAAACTACGAAATCCTAGTTGGACGTTGAAGTGGGAAGTTGCAAATAAACTTGTTACCCCGATCGGGACTATTGGAGGATTTTTACAAGGATCAACAGGACTGTCGGCACCCGTATCCGTGACGTTCATGAGCGCGGTCAACCTGCGACGCGAGGAATTTATCTTTACGATGTCGCTTTACTTCTTTGTGATGACGATCATTCAGTTTCCGGTTCAAATTTATCTAGAGGTAATGGACTTGGAGCGATTTTTCTACGGTATGGCCGCAGTCATTCCCCTTTCTCTTGGCATGTATGCAGGGGATTTCTTGGGACAGAAGCTCCAGAAGCCAACCTTCGACAAAGCAATCATCGCCTTGCTTCTTATGTTGTCTTTGCGCCTTCTTTTTTCAAATTTTATCTCGCTTTAACGGATTATTAGGTGCTGTCAGACAAATGAGAGCTCCCATCGGATTGCTAGTGCAGCCTGAATCTATGCGCGCAATAATTGGCGCCACTCAGCGAGAGCAGCGGTGCGGTTCAGCTTGAAGTTTAGACAAGTTCTTTCAAACTAATGTTTTGTGATGCAAGCGTTGCAAAAAGTGTCGGAACCACCATTCTGTGTTTAACGGCGTTAGTTATTGCAGTGCTAATCACCTTCGTTTTTACGTTAGGTGTTTCAACATCATAAATTCGATGCATCTTACCTTCATAGTCATAGACAATTTGCATTTTCCCGACGGCGTTCGTGCGAAAGCCTAAAAAATGCTGTCCATCTTCGCTATAAGCAAACATCATAGTTTTTCCCCAGACTCTTGAGGTTCTACGAAGCTTCAGATTCGCACAAAGGTTTTACTTAAGTCTCTTTTGAAGAGTCACTGATTTATCACACAGAATAGCTGAGTTGCTGTTGAGCAGCCTCATCTCACTGGACCAAGTTAATTTCGTTGCAGTTGTACATTAGGTATATTCATTGTCTATACTATCGTTGAAAATATAGCCTGTACGGGCTTTTAAAAAACTCGCCGTCTCACTGGTGGCTATTCCAAGGAAAAGAGTGATGGCGATCAAAACAGCAATTATTGGCTTGGGTATCATGGGTCAACGCATGCTTGAGCATATGTTCATTCATCCTGAATTTGTGGTCAACACGATCTGGGATCCAGATTCCACCGCCTGTCAAAGCGCGCAAAAACTGGCACCTGATGCTCTGATAGCCTCCAATGCCGAGGCGGCGTTCAGCAACGTTGACTTGGTATATCTTGCCTGTCCTCCTGCGCCGCGCAAAGCCTATGCTCTAACGGCATCAGCGCAGGGCAAAGCTGTTTTTCTAGAGAAACCGTTGGGCGTAGATGTAGCTGAAAGCCGTGTATTGGTGCGTGA
>JAKMFM010000065.1 GCA_022425445.1 Planktomarina sp. | reverse complement strand
GCGATGACCTGCGCTTGAATTTCTCCTGCGCCTTCAAAGATGTTCAATATTCGCGCATCGCACAAAACACGGCTGATTTTATATTCCAAGGCAAACCCATTGCCGCCATGGATTTGCAGCGCGTTATCTGCGGCCGCCCAGGCGACACGTGCCCCGAGAAGCTTGGCCATGCCCGCCTCTATGTCACAGCGTCGGCCTTCATCTTTTTCGAAGGCACTGAAATAGGTCAGTTGCCGCGCCACAGTCAGCTCTACTGCCATCATCGCCAATTTATTGGCCACGCGGGGAAAAGCGATTAGGGGTTTGCCAAACTGTTTTCGATCCATGGCGTAACGATAGGCCAGATCAAGCGCTGACTGCGCCACACCAACAGCGCGTGCAGCGGTTTGGATACGGGCGCTTTCGAACGTCTCCATCAACTGCTTAAACCCTTTACCAGTTTCCCCGCCCAAAAGGTTTTCCCCTTTCACCTGGAACCCATCAAAAGCCAGCTCATATTCCTTCATGCCGCGATAGCCCAGAACCTCAATCTCACCGCCGGTCATGCCTTCACTTGGAAAAGGCACCTCATCGGTGCCGGGCGTTTTTTCGGCCAAAAACATCGAAAGGCCCTTATAATCCGTGGTCTCTGGGTCCGTTCGGGCCAGTAAGGTCATGACATGGGTACGCGTGGCATGGGTGATCCACGTTTTATTGCCTGTTACGCTCCAATCGTCACCTGACTTGACGGCGCGGGTGCGTAGGGCGCCAAGATCGGATCCGGTATTGGGTTCGGTGAACACCGCTGTTGGCAGTTTTTCTCCACTGGCCAGTGCGGGCAACCATTTTTCTTTCTGTGCTTGCGTGCCGCCGGCGATAATCAGCTCCGCCGCAATCTCGCTGCGGGTGCCGAGTGAGCCGACACCAATATAGCCGCGGGACAATTCTTCGCTGACCACGCACATTGAGGCTTTTGAAAGGCCAAACCCTCCATATTCCTCAGGGATCGTCAGACCAAAGACGCCCATTTCAGCCAGTTCATCAATCACCTCCATTGGGATCAACTCATCTTTGAGGTGCCACTCATGGGCGTAGGGTTCGACTTTTTCGATCGCATAGCGCCGGAACTGTTCGCGGATCATTTCAAGTTCTTCGTCCAAGCCAGAGGCCTCGAGGATCGTGTTGGCTTCCAATTCCTGCATGAGGGTCACCAGACGCAGACGCACCGCTTGGGTGTTGCCCTCCTGGGCCAGCCGGGTGGCAGCGCCGGTGGAGAGCAGGGCCGCGACGTCAGAGCTGAGGCCCATATCTTGTAAGCGAATGACTTCTGTCTGGTTCATCGGAATGCCGCCGGTCAATTGGCATAGATATTCTCCAAAAGCGATTTGGTGAATCAGCTGTTCGGTCTCACCGAATTTTTGCTGCGCCTGCAAAGCCTCGGCCCAGCGCTGCATTTGCTGGAGACTTTGCACATAGGTGGCCAGCCAAGCGAAGCCATGTGCCGCGGTCTGATGATCTTCAATTAGCGCGTTTTGGATCCGGCCATCGGCACTGACCATATCTCGAAGGCGCATGCGCGCCGCCTCGCAAACCGCTTCAGCCGCAGGCAGTGCCTCGGCGGTGAGGGAAAGCAAATTTGGGAGTAGTACCGGAGCTGTCATATTCACATCCTATTTCTGCAGTCACGAGTTTACGCTTACGGAGTAACGTAGGTTGTTTGCAGCCGCAGCACAACTTTCATTCAAAAGAAAATGCTATTTTGAAGTATTATGTCGCAGTCGAATTGTAGTGTCGTGGCAATCGCGTGCCGCTATGCTGCGCCTATGACCCAGACTTTGAGCCTATATACTGCTGATTTACTTCTTTTGATTGCCGCGACAGCCGTGATTGCTGGGATGGTGAAGGGTATTGTTGGATTTGCCATGCCAATGATCTTTATCTCCGGCATGACCATTTTCGTCGGACCGGATTTGGCGCTCGGTATTTTGATTCTTCCCACGCTTGTCACCAATGGTTGGCAGGCGGGCCGACAGGGTTTTACGGCCGCGCTCCGCTCGCTTTATGACCATCGCTGGTTTCTGGGGCTGGGCTACGGGGTGCTGTTGGCAACCACCCAGCTTGTCCCGCTTTTGTCACAGGAATTGTTCTTTCTCTGCCTTGGACTCTTGGTGGTGGGCTTCGCCAGTTTGATGTTGAGTGGCTGGAAACCCCACGGGCGCAGCGGTGCGGGCTTGTCCTTTGTTTGTGCGGTTATTGCCGGCATTGGTGGCGGGATTTCAGGTGTTTGGGGTCCCCCGACTGTGATGTATCTGTCAGCCTATCAATTGGAAAAGCAGGCCCAAATGCGAGCGCAGGGGGTGATTTATGGCCTTGGGGCCGTGTTGCTGTTATTTGGCCACCTCGGTTCTGGCATCGCAACGCCGCAGGCGTTGGGCCTTGGCGGCTTTGCGATTGCTCCTGCCTGTTTGGGCATATGGATTGGGTTTCAAATACAAGATCGTATCAACCAAAATATGTTTCGCATCGCGACGTTGAGCGTTTTAATCCTGGCTGGCCTCAATTTGATCCGCCGCGGGGTGATGTGATCCCTAGTCCCTCAGCGGATTGAGCCGATTTATGCGCCCAATGCAATCGCGCGCACGTCTTCATCAATATGCGGCAAATATTGCTTGAAATTTTCGCTGAACATCGTGACGAGCTTTTCGGCTTGCGCGTCATAGGCCTCTTTGTCTTCCCATGTGCGTCTTGGCTCGAGTAAGAGATCTGCCACGCCTGGCACTGAGGTTGGCACTTCAAAACCAAAATTTGGATCGGTTCGGAATGTGCCATTGGCCAGGGTGCCATCGAGCGCAGCGCTGAGCAACAAGCGGGTGGCACGGATCGGCATGCGGCTGCCTGTTCCGTAAGCGCCGCCTGTCCAGCCAGTATTCACCAACCAGCAGGTTGCACCATGTTTGGCGATTTTTTCGCGCAGAAGGTTGCCATAAACTTCAGGACGGCGCGGCATGAAAGGGGCGCCGAAGCAGGTTGAGAAGGTCGGCTGCGGTTCAGTCACGCCGCGCTCTGTACCGGCCACTTTGGCGGTGAAGCCTGACAGAAAGTGATACATGGCCTGCGCAGGCGTCAAACGGGCGATTGGTGGCAGAACGCCAAAGCTGTCACAGGTCAACATGATGATATTTTTGGGATGCCCGCCAAGCGCTGTTGGCGAGGCGTTTGAGATGTATTCCAAAGGATAGGCGCAGCGCATATTGGCCGTCAGGCTGTCATCGTCGAAATCTAGCTCTTTGGTTTTGGGATCATAGACCATATTTTCAATAACCGTGCCAAATTTTGCGGTTGTTGCGAAAATTTCTGGTTCGGCCTCTGCACTGAGGTTGATGGTTTTGGCGTAGCACCCGCCTTCAAAATTGAAGGTGCCGCGGTCAGACCAGCCATGCTCGTCATCGCCGATCAAAACGCGGGAGGGGTCGGCTGAAAGTGTGGTTTTCCCCGTGCCCGAAAGCCCAAAGAAAACGGCGGTGTCCACGGGGTTTCCGGGGGCATGATTGGCCGAGCAATGCATTGGCATAATGCCTTTTTCGGGCAATAAATAGTTGAGCAATGAGAAGACAGATTTCTTATTTTCACCGGCATATTCAGTGCCACCAATAAGGATGATCTGACGGTCAAAATTCATCGCGATCACAGTCTCAGAGCGGCAATTGTGACGCTCGGGGTTGGCTTGAAAGGAGGGGCAATTTATCACAGTCCAATCGGCAGTGAATTCTTCCAGCTCGTCAGCGTCAGGCCGGCGCAACATATGGCGAATGAACAGCCCATGCCAGGCCAGCTCTGTCACCATGCGCACATCGAGGCGGTTGGCGGGATCGGCGCCGCCAAAGAGATCTTGCACAAAATAATCACGCCCCTGCATGTGAGCGATCATATCTTCATAGAGCGCTTGAAAACCCGCTTCAGACATTGCGGTATTATTTTCCCACCAAATGCTATCGGCCACAGAGGCGGTTTTGACCACATGTTTGTCTTTTGGAGATCGGCCAGTGAATTTTCCGGTAGAAACCAAGAATGCGCCGCCCTTTCCAAGTTGGCCCTCTTTTCGGGCCAAAGCCTGCTCGATGAGCGTAGGTTCCAGCAGGTTGTAATAGACAGTCCCCAGCCCAGTGATGCCTTGATCGTCGAGGGTGAATTGAGGATTTACGCGTCCATTGGTCATGCCACTGCTCCTAGGGCTTGCATCTTTCAAATAGCCTTTAACATGACACGGTAGACCATCAACAGTATCGGGTCTTGTCGTTAGCGCAATCAGTGGCAGTTTGGCGCAATAATCTTTTTGACCTAGGCAAAATTAACGTCATCGAAGCGAATTGCAGATCATAGTGCTGCGAGTTGCAGGCTGATTCGTAGTTACGTGTTGCACAGATCGGCAAAACTACAGAAAGTGGTGATAGATATCAGTGTTAAAATGTTGAGCCGATCAGAGGACGATACCCATGCCAAGAATAATTCTTGTCGATGATGATCGCAGTCATATCATGTCCCTCTCTATGATGCTTGAAGCTGAAGGGTTTGAAGTTGAATGCTATGGCGATGGGCACTCTGCTTGGGAGGCTTTGTCAAAGTTTCTGCCTGATATTTTGGTGCTGGAAACGAAGTTGCCGGGTCTCGATGGCATGGATGTGTTGCAACGTCTGAGGCATGTGTCGACCATCCCGGTGATGTTTTGCACCACGAAAGACGATGAGATTGACGAAGTTTTAGGTCTGCGCATGGGGGCCGATGATTATGTGAAAAAACCATGTTCGCCACGGGTCTTGTTCGAACGTATCCGCGCGGTATTGCGACGCGGGGAGCCGTTGGGAGAAGATCAAGCGCCGGAGGGAAATGATACATCCATTATGGTGCGTGGCCATTTGTCGATGGACCCGATGCGCCACGGGGTGACGTGGCGTGGACTGGCCGTTGCCTTGACTGTTACGGAATTTGCGTTGCTGAAGACGCTGGCTGTCAGACCGGGTTTTGTCAAAAGCCGCGATCAACTGATGGATGTGGCCTATGACGATCAGGTCTATGTTGATGACCGGACAATAGACAGCCATATCAAGCGACTGCGCAAAAAAATGCGACGGGTGGACGGGAACTTTGATGCAATTGAGACACTCTATGGGATCGGTTACCGATATAATGAAGCTTAAGTCTCAATCGTCGCGAGGATTGGATGGTCGCAATGAATGACCTCATTCTATACCGCCGAAATCGATGGTTTATGGGGGTTTTGCGATCGCCGATGACCCGTCGGCCGACCTTGTCCCATCTGCTCGTGGTAGAGCTGCCGGCCGCGGGGGATATCTTGTCTGCGTTTTTGTCAAATGCCATTCAAAGATGCGTCTGGGGAGATGAAATTCGGATCTGGACGCGGGTTCAAGATCTCATGCTTGTGGTCGTGGTCGAAGATACAGGCCCGCCGTTGCCGGACGGTGTGAACCAATGCCTATGCGGGGCTGGAGATCCGGCCGCATTGCGTGCGCAGGAGGTGGAGGGCTTCACGACCGGTCTTGCGGAAGTTGCGCAGATCGTTGCGGCCCATTCAGGTGTCATTCGTGCGGAGCCGGTTCAGCCGCCGGGCGCGGGCCCGGCTTTTGGCGCGCGCTTTTTGTTTGGTCTGCCGGTGTAACGTCATGGATTATGATGCTTGGAGAAATTACAGCGATGACGATCACGCGTTGTTGCTGCATGGTACAGCCGTGTCGATCGATGGGTGCGGGCTTTTGGTCCTTGGACCTTCAGGTGTCGGTAAATCCAGCCTGGCGATTGATATGCTGGCTCTCGGGGCGCAGTTGGTTTCAGATGATCGCGTCTGGCTTCGCGCTTGCCCAACGGGTTTGCGCCTGCAGGCGCCTCAGGCCGTTGCTGGGCGTATTGAGGCGCGCGGTC
>JAKMFM010000018.1 GCA_022425445.1 Planktomarina sp. | reverse complement strand
AGTTTGCGGAACCTATTTTGTGTGGCTCAAACGGTAGATGAGATCGAAACCGTCTTACGCTCCGCCCTAAACACCGCCAACCAATAAAAGACCAAAGCAATCCAGATCAGGGCAATGGCAATGATATGCCAGCCGGTGATTACCTCACCCAAAATCACAATGGCACAAAAATATTGCAAGATGGGGTTGAGATATTGCAGCAATCCGACAGTCGCCATTGGAACGCGTTGCGTTGCATAGGTCATGAGCACAAGGGGGCCGGCCGTGATCACTCCCGAAAACATCAACGCCAAAAGGGTTTTTGTGTCCGGAAGATCTGCGAATGCATAGAGATACCCCAAAGCAATGGGCAGCAGCAACAGCACCTCTAACGTCACCGAGACGATGGAATCCACTTTAATGATCCGTTTGAGCAGGCCATAAATTCCGAAGCTCAAAGAAATCATCAAAGCCAGCCAGGGCGCCGCGCCCAGGCCAATGGTCAAAACCAGCACGGCCACACCGGCCAGAACAATCGCAATCCATTGCAAGACTGAGAGCGTTTCTCTAAAGGCCACAAGCCCCAGAAGAACCATGACCAGAGGAAAGATGTAATAGCCCAAGGAGGATTCCGTCACACGTCCGACGCTCACAGAAAAGATGAACACATACCAATTGATCGCAATCATCACCCCGGCCAAGAGAATAAGACCCATGACTCTCGGCTGTTTGACAACCTGAAAAGTTTGTCCTGTTCGTCCCGTCAGCACAAGCAGAGTGACAAAGGTTACAACAGACCAAAGCGTGCGGTGCGCCAAGATCTCCGCTGGGCTGATGGCTTGGAACAGCGCGTAATATACCGGCGACAGGCCCCAGGCGAGACAGGCCAAAACCATCGCAATGGAGCCTTTTGCGAACTGCGTCATGCTGCCATATCCTCATTGGCGGACCTCACCCGCACTAAAAAATGGCCTGCTTAAGATCACTTCAGCAGGCCATTCTCATTTATACTGTCGCCCGAGTCTTACAGGCGACCCGCAACATTTTCCCAATTCACCAAATTGTCGAGGAAATTTGACAAGTAAACCGGACGTTTATTCCGGAAATCAATATAATAGGAATGCTCCCAGACATCACATCCCAAGAGGGCAGTCTGGCCAAAACACAACGGGTTCACGCCGTTTTCCGTCTTCGTGACCGCCAAAGACCCATCGGCATTTTTCACGAGCCAGCACCAGCCTGAGCCGAATTGTCCTGCACCGGCTGCGGAGAACTCTAATTTGAAATCGGCCACTGAGCCAAAGTTTTCGGCCAAAGCGGATTCCAATGCGCCCGGCATTTTGCTTTCGCCTGGGCCCATCATTTCCCAAAATTGGTTGTGGTTCCACAATTGGCTGATGTTGTTAAAGATACCATTTTGAGCCACAGCAGAGGCATCATATGTGCCCACGATGATCTCTTCGAGCGACTTGACCTCCCACTCGGTGCCAGCGATGGCGGCGTTGCCATTTGTGACATAGGCATTGTGGTGCAGGTCGTGGTGGAATTCCAATGTCTCAGCGGACATGCCTTTGGAAGCCAAAGCGTCGTGAGCATATGGAAGATCAGGTAGTGTGAAAGCCATATCAGCGATCCTTTCAATGATGAATTGGTCTCAGTTGCGAAAGCTATATAAGTATTTTGTTCAGAACAAAATGCTCTTTGAGCCCTTTGGCAAAAATAGGCTTAGCTCTGAGCCCTCACTTCCGACCCAAGTTTCGCGGCACCGCACAGAAGCGAGAACACATAATCTTGCACGGATCGGAAACAAACCAGGCTCAAGCGATCCTCTTGTTCAACAAAAATAGCGCCCGCGACTTGGGCAAAGCGGGTGCGGGCAAAACCACCCACCAGAAACTGCGCAGCCGAGAGATCCATGGGTGACAATTTGGCCACCACCTCGCGGGCCGAACCGCCTTCAATGGTGAAGCACGCCCGAGCATCAGACACATCCGCAAGCAGATAATGCAGCCCCTCCAAAGCCTGCTCCAAAGCCGCAAACGCTGCGCTGCGCTCGGCTTCTGGTACGATGATCAGCAGCTCATCTGGCGACATCCAGGCTAAAATCACCTCATTGTCCTGTGCATAGGTTCCGCGTTTAGGCACCGCCAGCTTCAGGCCGGTTTTCACGGCCGACTTAACCTTGTTAGAGGCCAGATTGGCACGGAGGGTGAACATGCTGTGATTGCATTTTTGGCGAATGGTTACGTAGCCTTGAAATTCACGCTCAGACATTGGCTTTCTCCCCTTCTGGGTCATAAAACACTGGGCTTACAATTTTCGCCGGCACAGGGCTGGCACCAATTTTTGTGAAGGAAATCACCTCGCCCATCCGGTCGGGCCCTTTGTGGACCAGCCCCATGGCAATGCCCCTTCCAAGGGTTGGAGAATAATAGGTTGAAGTGACACGACCTTGGGTGTTGACCTGTCCATTCGCATTGGTACCCTCGGCTAAGGCGTAAGCTCCATCTTCAAGCACCGATCCGTCCAGGGTTTCCAAACCGACCAACTGCCACCGGTCAGGATTGTCCATGAAGCTGCGCTCTTGCGCGCGTTTGCCAAGGAAATCATCCTTCTTCTTGGAAATCGCCCAACTGAGACCCAAATCTTGCGGGATAACCGTGCCATCGGTCTCGTCGCCAATCATGATAAAGCCCTTTTCAGCCCGCATAATGTGCAAACATTCCGTGCCATAGGGCATTGCGTCAAACTCTGCGCCCGCCTCCATGAGCATTTCCCAAAACGCCAGACCTTGATTGGCCGGCACCGCAATTTCATAGGACAGCTCGCCTGAGAAAGAGATGCGATAAGCGCGGCAATCGATCCCTCCAATCGTACCATCCGCCCAGGCCATGAATGGCAGGCTCTCAGCCGAAACATCCATGCCCCCAAGTTTTTCAAGAAGTTTGCGCGCATTGGGGCCCACCACGGCCACTTGAGCCAGTTGCTCGGTGACATTGACAACCCAGACTTTCCAATCCCACCATTCGGTTTGCAGCCACTCTTCCATATGGGCGTGAATGCGATCGGCACCGCCTGAAGTGGTGTGGCACAGCCAAGTTTGCTCATCAATCCGCGCCACAACACCGTCATCAGACAAAAAGCCGTTTTCCGAACACATAAGCCCATAGCGGCAGCGTCCCGGTTTTAGGGTCGACATCATATTGGTATACATCATGTCGAGGAATTTTCCTGCATCCGGACCTTTTACAATGATTTTACCAAGGGTGGAGGCATCCAAAAGTCCCAATTTTTCGCGGGTATTGATCACCTCGCGCTCAACCGCCTGCACCACAGTTTCAGAGCCGCGCGGATAGGCGTAGGGTCGGCGCCAAGCGCCAACGGGCTCCCAATCGGCCCCATGGCTGTCGTGCCAAAAATGCATCGGAGTTTTGCGAACCGGCTGAAACAAGTCTCCGCGCGCTTCACCCGCGAGCGACGCCATGGAAATCGGTGTATAAGGGGGACGAAAAGTTGTGGTTCCCACATCGGGAATTTGCGCGTTGAGCGATTTGGACAAGATTGCAAGTCCGTTGATGTTACTCAACTTCCCCTGATCTGTTGCCATGCCCAGAGTGGTGTAGCGTTTGGCATGTTCGACGCTTTCGAACCCTTCTTGGGCAGCCAATTGCACGTCGCTGACCTTGACATCGTTTTGGAAATCAAGCCAAGCCTTCGAGCGCAGCGCATAGCTGGCGCCTTGCGGCATTAGCCAGACCGGTGATAACGTGAGTTCATCTGCGTCCTCTGCCATGGGCACGGCAGCTTTCTTAACCTTGCCACCAGCAGCGCGCGCTGCCGCCCGACCCTGTTCGTCGGCATCTTCAAGTATGGGCCGACTGCGTAAATGCCCATTGGCCAGACCGGCTACTTTGACAAACCCGGCACCATCTGCGCCCAAAGGCGGCTGATCCGGATCGGGGCGGAACATCGCTTGCTCGGCATCCCAAATGAGCTTGCCACCGCAATGGGACCAAAGATGCACCACGGGTGACCATCCACCGGACATGGCCACCACATCACAGGCCACTTCTTCTAGCACCGCGCCCTCACCGGCTTGGGTACAGATCTGAACCCCGGTGACCCGTTTGCTGCCATTTACTTTCGCAATGCCGCGGCCAAGGGCCACGCGGATACCTGCAGCTTGCACGGCTTCCATCAACGCCCCGCCCCCTTCAGGCCGAGCATCGACAATCAGCGGCACCTCGAGACCCGCCTCCAGCAGGCAAAGAGCCGTGCGATAGGCATCATCGTTATTGGTGACAACCACCGTGCGATCTCCAGGCGAAACCGCGAAATTCACAACATAATCGCGCGCAGCAGAGGCCAACATCACGCCCGGAATATCATTGCCGGCAAAGGACAACGGCCGTTCGATAGCGCCTGTGGCGGTGACAATTTGTTTGCAGCGCACCCGCCACAACCGATGGCGCGGCCGCCCATCGCCGGGTGTGTGATCAGCGATGCGTTCATAGGCCAAAGCATATCCGTGGTCATAGACTCCAGAGCCCTGGGTGCGATTGCGGATCACAACATTGTCGGCGGCGGCAAGCTCTTTCAAAGTTTGCGCAATCCACAGTTCCGCCGCCATACCCTCAATCAGAACCCCATCGACCGGCGCACGGCCGCCCCAATTAGCGGTCTGTTCAACCAGCAGAACCCGAACTCCGGTCGCCGCCGCTGAACGCGCCGCTTGCAGCCCGGCAATCCCGCCGCCAACCACCATCACTTCACAGTGATGATTATAATGCTCATAGCTGTCCTGATCACGCGCCTTTGGCGCCTTGCCCAGACCTGCGGAATGGCGAATAACCGGCTCATAAATATGCTTCCAAAAGGAACGCGGATGAATGAACATCTTATAGTAGAAGCCAGCCGGCAGGAAACGCGACAGTTTCGAATTAATGGCACCCACATCGAATTCCAATGAGGGAAAATGATTTTGTGAAGCCGCTG
>JAKMFM010000193.1 GCA_022425445.1 Planktomarina sp. | reverse complement strand
TCTACGGGCATGCAGACAATTGAAACGATTCGCCAAAGCGTTCAAATTCTTGAAGACTCCGGCGTCGAATATGCATTGTTGGAATGTACCAATCTCTATCCTTCGCCACCGGAAATTGTCTCTTTACGGGGCGTGAGTGATCTGAAAGAGGCCTTCCCCAACGCTATTATTGGCTTTTCCGATCACTCCATTGGCCCGGAGATGGCTCTGGCCTCTGTGGCTTTGGGCGCCTCAATCTTGGAACGCCATTACACGGACAGCCGCTACCGCAAAGGACCAGATATCGCCTGTTCAATGGACCCATCCGAATTACGCCACCTGATCGATCGATCGCAAGAAATCCACACCGCCCTGCACAATCCCAAGCAACGCACTGGACCTGAAGAAGATGTTTACCGCTTCGCCCGCGCCAGCATTGTGGCAGACAAAGATTTGCCCCAGGGCCACCGCATCACTGAGGCTGATATCTGGGCCCGTCGCCCGGGCAATGGTGAAATCCCTGGCTTTGAATTTGATAAGGTGCTGGGCAAATGCCTCGCCCGAGCAGTCAGCCGTAACGACCAACTGACCTGGAATGATTTGACTGATTAGCCCTCTGCCCATACCGCACGGCTTTCACGGCCAGGCGATTTAGAGTAATGAGCCTTATGATCCAAAAACAGCGCCTTCTCTTTGTCACAGGAACACGGGCCGATTTCGGAAAAATCGAACCGCTGGCCAAAGCCGCGATCGCGGATGGCTTTTCAGTGTCCTTCTTCGTCACCGGCATGCATATGCTGGAAAGCTATGGTCTCACAAAAATTGAAGTGAACCGCCTTGCAGGAGCCGCAGTGCATGAATTTGTCAACCAAAGGCCCGGCGATCCCCAAGACGTGATCCTCGCGAAAACCATGCTCGGGTTTTCGGATTTTATTTTGGAAGATAAGCCAGATCTCGTGCTGGTGCATGGGGATCGTGTAGAGGCGCTGGCCTGCGCGCTGGTTTGCGCGACAAACTATGTCAAATGCGCCCATATCGAAGGTGGTGAGGTTTCTGGAACCATCGATGAAATTCTGCGCCACTGCAATTCCAAACTGGCCTATTGCCACTTTGTCAGCTCGCAGACTGCAGCCCGCCGCGTGCAAGCATTGGGTGAGGATGCCGGCTCTATACATGTCATCGGCTCACCTGAGCTGGATATTCACCGCCAGCCTTCTGGCTTTGCCTTGCAAGATGTCTTGAGCCATTACGAGATCCGCAGCCCTGACTATGGCATTTGCATTTTACATCCAGTGACCTCTGAAGCTGCCACCATGGGCCAGCAGGCCGAAGAGTTATGTGCCGCCCTAAAAGCCAGCGGCAAATATTTCGTTGTGATAAAGCCCAATAATGATCCCGGTTCAGAAGGTATTCTTCAAGTCATTGAAACCCTACCAAAATCACAGTTTCAGATCATTCCTTCAATGCGTTTTGGCCGGTTCTCCGAACTTTTGCGCAACGCGGGATGTTTGGTTGGCAACTCCTCTGCAGGCGTGCGCGAGGCACCATTTTTAGGGGTTGCGTCACTTGACATTGGCACGCGGCAAACGGACCGGGCCTTTGGCCCGTCAATCTCCAAGCTTCCCGCCTCAGACAGATGGGGAATATTGCAGTTTATTGAAACCAATTGGCACAAGCGCTTCGCCCGCGGCGCAGAATTTGGCGATGGCAATGCAACAGAGCATTTCATCACCCTGTTAAACACCGATGCGTTTTGGCAAAGGTCCATGCAAAAACAATTTCATGACATTGCCTCCTAATCTCGCCGGCCGATTGAGCTTGGCAATATACCAAGGGGCCACCGCCCTGATCACACTCATTTTACCTTCGCATCTTAAACGCCGGCAAAATGGCGGCAAAGAGCACGCCGACAGGTGGCGCGAAAAAATTGGCTATGCCGGCCAGCCGCGGCCCAAAGGTCAACTGATCTGGATCAACGCCGTTGGATTGGGCGAGGTCATGGCCCTACGCGGCCTGATCGCAGCGCTCCACGCCGCCCGGCCAGAGCTGCATTTTCTAGTCACCTCATCCACTTTGGCCTCCGCAGAAACTTTTGAAAAAAATCTTCCACCACGAACCCTGCACCAGTTTTTGCCCCTCGATACGCCACGCTACAATCGTCGTTTTCTAGATCATTGGCAGCCCAATCTTGCGCTGTGGTCAGAGCAGGACATTTGGCCTGGCCTTGTGATACAGACCGGCCGCCGCCAAATCCCGCAAGCACTGATCAATCTGCGCATGACGCCGGCCTCCTTTGGGCGCAAGCGCCTGGTGCGCCTGTTGTTTCGGACCCTCTATCAAAAATTCGATTTCATTTCTGCCCAAGACTCTCAGAGCGCCGCCGCTGTGGCCGAACTATCGCTACGGCAGGATATCCAAATTGGTGGCTCATTGAAGCCACATTGCCCACCGCTTACCTATAGCCTCGCAGCACAACAAGAATTTCTGGGGGAAGCCGGCCAGCGGCCAATTTGGCTGGCCGCCTCTTGCCATGCGGCAGATGAAGATGTCGCCTTGCAGGTGCAAAGGCAGCTTGTGGAGCAAGGCGGATCGCATTTGCTCATTCTCGCACCCCGGTTCCCAGACCGCCGCGCGGAAATTTTGGCCAAACTTTCTGGCCTGAACCATGCGCAACGCAGCCGGGGCGAAGCCCCAAATGCCCAAACGCAAGTCTATCTGGCCGATACGTTTTCTGAGATGGGGCTTTGGTATGCGTGCAGCAATCATGCTCTGATCGGGGGTAGTTATTGCACCGTAGAGGGGCACAACCCTTGGGAGGCTCTACAATTGGGCTGCTCCGTAATGCACGGCCCACGCGTGGCCAATTTTGCTGCCGATTATGCCGCCCTGAACGCTGTGCAAGCGGCGATCCAAGCCCCTCGACCCGACGCACTCTATGCCGCCCTGAAGGCACCCGCGGCACGTGGACTTGCCGGGTTTGAGCGCTTACAATCAGAGTATCGAGCACAGCTGGACGATTTGACACGCCAGTTGCTCGAACGGCTCAGACCTTGAAGTGAGTGATGTGATCGTGCAGAAAATACCTCCGAAGTTGCGCGTGATACTCACGCTCTACCGCCTCGTATGGTGGATCTGCACACCTGTGATTTTGCTATATCTTTACCAGCGCGGTCGACGTGAGCCCGCCTATATCAAGCATTTACCCGAGAGATTTGGATTTCACAGCAAACGCGAGCAGAGCCATATTTGGATTCATGCGGTGTCTCTGGGCGAGGTCCGCTCAGCTGCGCCATTGATTGCCCAGCTGTTGCAGGGCGATGTCCCGCTTGTCACGACGCATTTCACCCCAGCCGGACGTAGTGAAATCGAGCGGTTGTTTCCAGATGCGGTGTCCGCAGGGCGTCTGGTGCCCTGCTATGTTCCCTTTGACACAGATGCCGCGTTTCGCGGTTTTTTCAAAGCCTTCTCGCCGGCCTATGGTTTGGTTATGGAGGTCGAGTTTTGGCCAGGCATGATCATGAGTTGCCGCAGACGCGGCGTGCCGCTCTTTTTGTGTAACGGACAATATCCCAGCAAAAGTTTCGCACGCGATCAAGCGCGTTTTTTTTCACGCGCGAACATCGTTTTTGGCTTCGCCGGGGTCATGGTCAAATCTCAACTTCAGGCCGAGCGCTTTGCGCAATTGGGTGTTGAAAAAATAGCTATTACGGGCGAAATGCGCTTTGAACAACCGATTCCGCAGGCCCATATCACCGCAGCCCGAGCGCTGCGCCAAACTGCCTTTGGCAGCCGCCCCATTATCACCCTCGCCAGTGTCGTTGAGGGCGAAGATCGAGGATTTTTGGACGTCATTGCTGAGGTCAAAACCTATTGCCATGCACAAAACGCCCTACCCCCACTCTTTATCTATGTGCCTCGGGCTCCAGATCGGTTTGAGGCAGTTGCCGAAATGATCCATGCGGCTGGGTTTGCTTTTGCGCGCCGTAGCACAATGTTGGACGCCGCGCTAAACTTGCCGTCACATGCCACAGATACCCCGCTCGATATTATATTGGGAGACAGTCTGGGCGAGATGTATTTTTACTTAGAACTTTGTGACCTGACCATCGTAGGCGGCGGATTTTGCCCGAAAGGCTCGCATAATATTTCTGAACCCATCTGCCTCAAAAAACCTGTCATCATTGGACCCAATGACAGCACCATCGAGTTTCCAGCCCGTGAAGCCATTGCGGCGTCGCTTTGTGAAAAATTGGATTTTGCCAGGCTTGCGGCGCGTCTGACCCACAGTCCAGCTCCTCTGCCGACGAACAAAATAAGAGAGGATTTCCTCGCCGCACATAGCGGCTCAACAGCCAAGACACTTGCGGCTATAACCAATTTTTTGGAGTCTTAGTCCTCTGCGCGCCCTCAAGATCCGGGGTTTGCGCTGTTCTCCTGCTCTGCCATCAACAAGGCAACAATCTTAAAATCAAGCTCGCTGTCGATATCAGCGCAGCGTTCAGGCGGCATAATATAAGGCAGAACGCGCCCCTCAAATAATGATGAGGCCGATTTCAAATAGGCGGGATCCAATACGTAGGTGCCCCCCGCATGTTCATAAACAACCGGCGCTTGCTGGCGCGCAACCACGAGATGTCCCAAGGGCTTGCTCACATGCAAACTCCCGTCTGGGCCGGTTTCAAGGAGATTAAAATAGGGATTTTTACGTGCGGAACAACAAGACATTAACATATCTGGGCGTTGCGCGATGAATTGATCCAAAGCCGCATCTACGTCACTGTCCCAACGAAGCGGCGCAGTGCAATCAAGGTCAACAAATATTGAAACTTCCCCAAGCTTTGCTTCAACAGCCGCCAGGGAGTGTTGCCAAACTGGCCATTTTGCCGCCGTATCGGTACAAAGCTCTGCGGGGCGCAGGCCGATATCCACAGTGTCTTTGGCGCAGGCATGTTGGTAAATTTCTTGGTCATCGGTTGAGACAACCACCGCATCAATCCGGCTGTTGTTCAGCAATTGATCCAGCGACCAGTCAATCAAAGGCTTGCCCTGAAGCATGCGAAAATTTTTGCCCAGCACGCCTTTGCTGCCTTTGCGCGCTCCGATATGTCCGACGATCATCCCAGCTCTACCTTTATCTTCTCAGCATCCGCCGTCCGCTCAAGCGACCGGTTCCACAGCCTTTGGTTTTCTATAGGGTGCATCGCGCTGTGAGGCCAGAGATCTCTTTGGCAAAATCCAGCGCCGCCTCTATCAATCAATGCCATAAACATCGCGCGTGAACAGTTTGTCTTCGACATCAGCCATTGTCGCATCTGCACGATTTGCCAATATGACGTCTGATTGTGCTTTAAAAGCTGCCAAGTCATGCTCAACCCGAGCACCGTCAAACCGCCCATCTGCCAGCGTGGGCTCGTAGATGATCACCTCAACACCCTGCACCTTCAACCTATCCATGATCCCTTGGATTGCAGACTCGCGGTAATTGTCAGAGCCTGACTCCATCACCAAACGGAACACCCCAACTGTTTTCGGTCCGCGCGCCAAAATCTTCTCGGCCAAGAACGCCTTTCGAGTGTTATTGGCATCTACAATCGCTTGAATGAGATTTTGCGGCACCTGAGCAAAATTGGCAGACAATTGTTTACTGTCCTTTGGCAAGCAATATCCACCATAGCCAAAAGATGGATTGTTATAATGGTCACCGATGTGCGGATCGAGGCAAACGCCATCAATGATCTGACGTGTCTGTAGGTTCCGCGCCATAGCGTAGCTGTCGAGCTCATTAAAAAACCCAACCCGCATGGCCAGGTAACTATTGGCAAAGAGTTTGATCGCTTCGGCCTCTCGCGAATCCGTAAAGAGCAAGGGCACGTCCTGCGCCTGCGCGCCCTTTAAAAGCAAATTGGCAAATACCTTGGCCCGCTCTGATCTTTCACCGACAATAATTCGCGAGGGGTACAAATTGTCATAAAGAGCCAGGCCCTCGCGCAAAAATTCCGGTAAAAAAATAATTTTATCAGTGGCAAATTTCGGCCGCGCTTGCTCCACAAACCCCACCCGTATTGTTGATTTGATCACGATGACCGTAGGAGGGTTGAACGCAATCACCTGCTCAATCACCGACTCTACAGAGGCGGTGTCGAAGAAATCTGTGCGCAGATCATAATTGGTGGGCGTGGCCACAATCACATAATCCGCCTGACTATAGGCATGCTGCGCATCTAAGCTAGCGCTCAGGTCCAACTCGTGATTTTTTAAAAATTCTTCCAGCTCAGGATCCGCGATTGGAGACTGGCGCGCATTGACCCATTCCACTCGAGCAGCATCTATATCCACGGCAATTACTGTATTATTTTGAGCCAGCAAAACCGCGTTGGTCAATCCAACATAGCCCAGCCCCGCAACGACAATTCTCAATTAAAACTCCTATGTCCGCGCGCTGAACTTGGCGTCACGGATAATATGATCTGCACCAATAACGGTGCGCGTTTATAAATATATCAAAAATATAGGCATACGTTTTCGGATTTTATGAAAAATGTACAGACCCTTTTGGCAAAAACTATTAATTTCGAGCCGGGAGCATACAAATCAAAATGGATCTGTCATGGTTTGATGCGCTGTTGGCACGTTGCGCTATTCCTTCAGCGAATTTGACGCATAGGCGCAATGCCGCGCTGGATGATATCGCTGTTCGATCAAATGGTGTCGTTTAGACAGGAATTATGGCATTATAGAACGTAATTTTAGTCGTCAGATTTCCCTCTATCGAAGCGAATACCCAACCCCGCGGACTGTCCTGATTGGATCCGCTCCGCCATTTCTCGACAGTTCTTTGCGAAGGCGCCCGATATGAACATCAACCGTGCGTGTCTCAACATACACATCTCGACCCCAAATTCGATCCAGAAGCTCCTCCCGGCTCCAGACCCGTGCCGGTTTTTCCATGAATGTCTTCAACAGGCGAAATTCAATAGGACCGAGCTTCAAATCTATTTGGCCCCGTGTAACTTTATAAGTTTCTGAATTTATGATCAAATCTTCAAATTCAATTTCTTGACCTAGAGAGGACGGGCGCGATCGACGCAGCTGGCTTCTGACACGCGCCATTAACTCAACCACCGAATAGGGTTTCACGATGTAGTCATCTGCGCCAATTTCCAGTCCACGCACCTTATCCTCATCCTCTGATCGCGCCGAGAGTATGATAACGGGGATAGAGCGGGTTTCTGGATTGCTTTTAAGCCGCCGACACACTTCAATCCCGGAAAGATGTGGCATCATCCAATCCATAACGATAACATCTGGCACATCCTCACGAATGAGGAGCAGAGCCTCCTCGCCATCTCGCGCCCGGCTCACCAAAAAACCGTCAGATTCCAGATTATATGACAGAATTTCAAGCTGAGCAGGTTCGTCTTCTACGACAAGAACGCGGGGCTGATCTTTGAACATTTCCGAGGTCCCCGTAGCACCGCTACAAAGTGGTGTTGCTTTTTTCGCGCGCCTCTTCCGGCATCGTTCCAGTTACGATGTAAACAACTTGCTCCGCGATTGACGTAACGTGATCGCCCATGCGCTCGATATTTTTTGCAATAAAGTGTAAGTGCATGCAGGACGTAATGTTACTCGGGTTTTCCATCATAAACGTTAAGAACTCTCGAAAAAGAGCATTGTACATTTGGTCGACCAAAATATCTCGGTCAATCACGTTCTGTGCTAATTCAGCGTCGCGTGACACATAGGCGTCCAGCGCGTCATTGAGCATGCGCTCGACCTCCTTTGCCATCCGGCGAAGCGAACTGGCACTGCCGTTCACGGGCTCCATACGCGCCAGAATGCTGGTCCGCTTGGCAAGATTTTTGGCATAGTCACCAATGCGTTCCAAATTACCGCTTACTTTGATCACGGAAAGCACGACCCGTAGATCGATCGCTGCAGGGGCACGCAAAGCAATGACGCGCGCTGCTTCTTCATTGATGCTTTCCTCAAGGGCATCGATCGCTTTGTCACTGCGGCGCACTTGTTCAGCACGCTCCTCGTCTCTTTCTTCCAAGCTGACCGCGGCCTCAAGTATGGCGTTTTCGACCAGGCCGCCCATCTTCATAATTTGAGCCTGAATTTTTTCAAGATCTCTGTCAAAAGCGGATGCAATGTGTTGATCGTTCATTTTGAACTCCTCAGCCTATACGGCCAGTAATATAGCTTTCAGTGCGCGGATCGATTGGGTTGGTGAAGATAGCAGAGGTTTCACCATATTCAACAAGGCTGCCGAGATGGAAGAAGGCCGTCTTTTGACTGACCCGCGCGGCTTGCTGCATCGAGTGGGTCACAATCACAACCGAATAGCTTCTGCGCAACTCATCAATGAGTTCTTCAACTTGTGCGGTAGCAATCGGATCAAGAGCCGAGCAAGGCTCATCCATGAGTAGAACGTTTGGCTCAGTCGCGATAGCCCGTGCAATACAGAGACGCTGTTGTTGCCCACCAGACAGGCCTGTCCCCGGCGCATGCAACCGATCTTTCACCTCATCCCAAATCGCGCCACTGCGCAGGGAACGCTCGACGATTTCGTCCAATTCTGCCTTGTTTCGGGCAAGGCCATGTATTCTTGGCCCATAGGCGACATTGTCATAGATCGATTTTGGAAAGGGGTTGGGCTTTTGAAACACCATCCCAACCTTGGCGCGCAGCTGAACCGGATCAATTTTTGGATCGTAGATATTTTCACCATCGATCCGAATATCGCCCACGACACGGCACACATCAATCGTGTCATTCATGCGGTTGATACATCGCAAGAATGTCGATTTCCCGCAACCAGATGGGCCAATAAACGCTGTTACAGTCTTGTCTTCGATTTCGACAGTGACATCTTTGATGGCGTGATTATCTCCATAAAAGACTTGGACATCCTTTGCTGAAATTTTGACATTGTTTACGGCCACATCGGTCTCCACATTTATTTCTTCGCGCATTTTTGACATGTCCTTACCACCGCCGCTCGAAGCGACGTCTTAAAATGATTGCGATAGCGTTCATCGTAATGAGGAACAGCAACAAAATGATAATGCCGCCCCATGCTTTTTCATAAAATCCAGGATCCGCACGGCTGGCCCAAGTGTAAATTTGCGCCGGCATGGCTGAGTTGGCATCGGTAAAGCCTGACATAAACCCATCGGGATATTCGCGCGCAACAAAACCAACCATGCCAATCAGCAGCAAAGGTGCCGTTTCGCCAAGCGCCTGGGCCAAGCCAATAATCGTACCTGTCAAAATACCCGGCATCGCCAATGGCAAGACGTGGTGGAAAACCGACTGCATCTTAGATGCCCCCACACCCAGAGCTGCGTCACGGATTGAGGGGGGAACAGCCGCGAGGGATGCCCGGGTTGAAATGATGATCGTCGGCAATGTCATCAGCGTCAGAACAAGCCCACCGACAAGCGGGGCAGACTGTGGAAGTCCGGCGAACTGTATGAACACGGCGAGGCCAAGGATACCAAATACGATCGACGGCACCGCAGCGAGGTTAGAAATATTAACCTCAATAAAATCGGTCCAACGATTTTTTGGGGCGAATTCTTCAAGGTAAATCGAGGCAGCAACCCCAATTGGAAGTGATAAAAACAGCACCACCAACATCATGAAGAACGATCCAATAACAGAGGCCCCAAGTCCGGCCCCTCCGGGATTATCCACGCCAGAATCCGTGCCGGTGATAAAATTCCAATTGAATGCCTGACGAATGATCCCACTGGCGTGCAACGCATCGACCAAATCTAGGTCAACTGCCTTCAAAAACCGGCTGTCTACCAAAGACTCACGGGTGACGCGCCCGTTGAAATATCCATCCACCCGACTAGATGCCGTGAGCTCGAAGGCTGCAAGCCGTCCAACACGGCTTGGATCTTCGGTAAAATAACTACGAATTGTGCCGCCAGGCTTGCCAACAATGCGTTCAATCGTCTTCTTGTCGTAGGCAATTTCCACGTTTCGTTTTTCAAGCTCCGCGTTCAAAGCCGCAACAAAAATGTCTTGATAGGCTTTGGTTTTCAGCATTTTACTTTCAGCTTTGTTGAATTCTTCTTGTGAAACCACAAATTCAACATTCACCACCGTCTGAGTGAAGGCAGGCAGACCTGAGCGCAATATCGACGCAAATAAGAATATGAGAAACAACACGCCAATGGAAAGGGCAACCATCCCATAAATACGGAACCGCTTTTCTGCTGAGTTACGTTTTTGAGTATGCGCATCCTGCTTTGACAGAAGCGATCTGTGTGACGCGCCGTTTAAAATTTTGGTATCATTGGGCATCAGTCGTATTGCTCCCGGTATTTGCGTACAATGAAGAGGGCAAAAACATTCAGTCCCAAGGTCAGTGCGAACAGGGTCATGCCGAGCGCAAAGGCGACCAAAGCTTCGGGCGAAGAGAAATCGGCATCGCCGGTCAATTGGCTAACGATTTTAGCCGTGATTGTTGTCATGGCGTCAAACGGGTTCATCGACAGCCGCGCCGCCGCACCCGCCCCCAAAACGACAATCATAGTTTCGCCAATGGCCCGCGACGCAGCCAGAAGGATTGCGCCGACGATACCCGGCAAGGCCGCAGGTAAGATGACCAGGCGTATGGTTTCAGACTGGGTTGCCCCCAAGCCATAAGACCCCTCGCGCAAGGCCTGTGGCACCGCATTGATTATGTCATCGGAGAGCGATGACACGAACGGGATGAGCATAATACCCATCACCAACCCCGCGGTCATGACCGCAGTTCCCCCCTGCATCCAGTTCAAAGTATCTTTACCAAACATACTCACCAGCAACGGACCGACGGTCAGCAGCGCAAACAGCCCATAAACGATCGTCGGAATTCCCGCAAGAATTTCGATCAAAGGCTTGGCAACACTGCGCACCCGAGAGCTTGCATATTCAGAAAGGTAAATTGCTGAAAAAAGCCCAATGGGTACTGCGACCAACATCGCAATAAAGGAGATGTAAAACGTGCCCCATAACAGAGGCAAAACACCCAGTTCCGACAGCCCGCCCCGCCCCGAGAAGCTCGGTGACCAATTGGTTCCAAAAAAGAATTCTGTGGCTGGATAGAGCTTGAAAAATTCAATGGTGTTAAACAACAGCGCGAATAGAATGCCGATGGTGGTCACAATAGCGATCGACGCCGCTCCGATCAGCAGCCCTAAAGCCCCACGCTCGACGACGTTGCGCGCGCGGAAATCCGCGTTTGACCGCCCGTAGGCATAGGCTGCGCCGAGAACGGATATTGCCAGAACAATCCAGGACATGAGCGTGGAGCCCGTGGCATTGAGACCGCGATAGAGTTGCGCTGCGTCCACCACTTCGGGGCTGACATCAGACCCAAGAGCGACACCGATAGATCCCAAAAAATCACGAATATTCACCGATGACGATCCGATTGATGCAGCTGCATCGCGGCTCAATGCCCCTTGGGCGACAGCCACATCAAGCCCCTCAGCTACTCGGCGCACATCGCTCATAACCAGCCCAATTGAGCTGCCTCCATCTAGCAATGAGGCGGGCAAAGTTTCGATCACCTTGGAATTAACAAACATGGGCTGCATCAAAAGCCAGACGATGAGGGCAGCGGCCGCAGGCACGATAGCCCACAACGCAACGTTGGACCCATAGTAAATTGGCAACGAATGCAGCCGGCGCGCATCGCCTGCAGCGGATTGCAAAGCGCGCGCGCGCCCTGTGATGAAACCAACAACGGAAACAACAAAAATTACTGCGACAACCCAGAATACCGGCATACCGCCTCCATCCATTTTGTTCTTCCTACTGGCAAATGCGCCCCCAGCAAAGGGGGCAAACATATTTTTTGAGGACGGCGGGAACCGCCACCCTCCGTCTTATGTGACGGGTGCAATTAGTTGCTGCCCATGGCTGTCTCATTGGACACAGTCGCCTGAGTTATTGCCAAATCAGGATCTGCGACCAAGCCATAATCAGATAGCGGTCCGTCTGGTCCAGAAATCTCATCTGCGATGAAGAATGAGGCGAACTCTTTCAAACCTGGAATCACACCCAAGTGGGCTTTCTTGATGTAAAAGAACAAAGGACGAGACACAGGATATTGA
This sequence comes from Planktomarina sp., assembly GCA_022425445.1. GTDB lineage: Bacteria > Pseudomonadota > Alphaproteobacteria > Rhodobacterales > Rhodobacteraceae > Planktomarina. The sequence continues at coordinate 2,069 of JAKMFM010000193.1, read as the reverse complement.
CCGGTCGAAATGGTTTCCGTCGACGGCGCGACGCCCCCCATTGTCGCCACTTTCAGCTTATCTTGGTTGTTCTCGAAAAACGCCAAACCAAAGATGCCGACACCGTTAGGATTGGCGTCGATGCGTGCCAAAGTTTCAGTATAATCGCCGTCGATATCAACCGAGCGACCATCTTGACGCACATCAAGACATGCATCTTCAGCATCATCTTCAGACATGCCAGCAGCCATCATGGCTTCCATAGCACCGGTGACCTCACATCCTTTAAGCAGCACTTTGTCCTCGAAAACTTCGCGAGTTCCATGCTTTGTGCCGGGAATAAAGGCCATGATGTCAGCAGCTGGAAGTTGCGTATTGAAGTCAGACCACTGTTGATGCGGATTTTCAACAATCGCGCCGTCCACGAGAACTTTGGCGCCGAGCGCATTGAAAATATCAACGGGCTGGAACGCGCTATAAGCCGGTCCATCGATCTGGCTGGCAAACACGATACCATCATATCCAATGCGCACTTCGATGATCTCTGTCACACCGGCTTCGGCGCAGGCTTTGATTTCTTTTTCGCGGATCGCACGGGACGCATTTGCAATGTCGATTGTGTTCTCACCAACGCCTTCACAAAAGCGCTTGAGACCTGAGCTAGAGCCACCGGACTCAACAACAGGTGTCGGAAAGTCAAAGTTTTCACCAAACGCCTCAGCTACGATCGATGCATATGGCAATACGGTTGACGAACCAGCGATCTGCACTTGATCGCGTGCGGCGGCGGTTGTGACGCAAAATGCTGACAGAGCCAGCGCGGAGGTTGCGAGATTAAGTAAAGACATGAACGTCTCCTGTTTATCGATTTCCGAGCACTCCCCTCATGAGAATCTCATGCTCTACTTACTCGGTCTATGTAACAGTTTTGTGACAAACACATTACATTTTCATGACATTTCAGGTTTCCGAATGTCACGACAAAGCTCCGGTTGGCAGCATCACCGTGACCGTGGTGCCCTCTCCCAAGGCGCTGTCAATGTTCAGTTTTCCGCGGTGGCGGTTCACGATATGTTTGACGATCGCCAGGCCAAGACCCGTGCCACCAAGTTCACGACTGCGGTGATCATCGGCCCGGTAGAACCTTTCGGTCACGCGCGGCAAGTGAAGCGGGTCCATGCCGGCACCATAATCAATGACTTGGATTCTCACGCCCGGGGCGCGCAAGGCCGCCTCCCGCTCTACAGGTGTCATCCGGAGGCTTATGCGCCCACCGGCGGCGCCATATTTAAGAGCGTTTCCAATGATATTGGTGAATACTTGCGTCAACTGATCTGAGTCGCCGTTAATTTCGATCGGGTGCTGCGGACTCTCAAACTCAAATTTTACTCCGGCCTGATCGGCCAAGGGCTGTAGGCTGTGCAATGTCGATTGGATTATTTCATTCAATACGACGCGTTGCCTGGGCCGCACCCGTTCGTTTCCTTCAACTCGATTTAATGACATCAAATCGCCAACAAGACGGTTCATCCGCTCCGCTTCATCTTGCATGATGTTAAGAAACCGCGTTGCGGCTTTTGCATCATCCCGCGCCGGCCCTCGCAAGGTTTCAATGAACCCGATAAGCGCGGTGAGCGGCGTGCGCAATTCGTGGCTGACATTGGCCACGAAGTCACGACGCATCTGCCCCACCTCTTCCAGTTGACTGATATCTTCAAAGAATAGGATTACGGCTTTCGCACCGCTCTCACCGCCCCCAGGCGCCGCCCGACAGCTCACCTCAAAAATTGTGTCTTGCGCACCATCGGTGCTGAGATACTTCGCACTGCGCGGCGCATCATCTTTCAATGTTGCTTCAATAGCTTGCAACAAAGCGGGTTGACGCAAAATACTCACATAATTGCGTTGCACAGCTTGATCGCCGACTAAGCGAACGGCGGCACTATTCACACAAAGAATGCGCTCGCTGGCATCAATCGCAATGATTGGCTGTGGTATCGCATCTAAAATCAAATCAAGAGTGGTATTGTCCATGCCGGACCTCGTTTATGTCTTTGATGCTTGGGCAATACCATAAGGCAGATCAATAG
>JAKMFM010000249.1 GCA_022425445.1 Planktomarina sp. | reverse complement strand
TTGCGGCTAAAGTGGCTTTGGGCAGAAAGAAGATGAGGGGTGTGAGAAATAGGGATGCAAAGATTAGGCCCACTGCCGTATAGGCTCCGGCCGCTGGTGTTTCGGCCCCGGCATCGTAATTGACGACCGATCTCGAAAAACCGCCTGTTACGGGAAAGCCAGAGGTAAGGGACGCACCAATATTGGCGGCGCCAAGGCCGATCAGCTCTTGATCTGGATCAATACGTTGGCGTTTTTTTGCCGCTAGAGTTTGCGCTACGGAAATGGATTCTACGAAACCAATGACAGAAATCAATATGGCTGACGTCAGAAGGCTGCTCCAGAGATCAAGTGAAAATTTTGGCAACGTGAGGGGTGGCAAACCCTGTGGGACCGCGCCGACAATATTTACGCCCAAGCTTTGCAGGTCGAGCAGCCACACCACTGCGGTGGTGGCGACAATTGCGGCAACTGGCCCCGTCTTTGCCATGATTTTGGCCACAGGCTCGGCGAGGCCCAGCATCATTAAGAGTGGCAGCAAGCCTTTGCGGACCCAGAATAGAAAGGCTGTTGTAAGGCCTCCAATCAGAGTGGTGATCCAATTGATGTCCTGTCGATGTGCCCAAAGAGACTCTGCCAATTGCAACAAATTATGGCCCTCGGCCTGAATCCCGAAAATGGCCTTTAGTTGGCTGGCAGCAATGATCAGACCAGAGGCTGTGATAAACCCAGCGATGACGGGATGTGACAAGAAATTTGCCATAAAACCTAAGCGAAATACCCCCATTGCGACCAAGAAGACGCCTGACAAAAAGGCCAGGGCGATGGCGGCAAAGACATAGTCTTCACTGCCTGGAGCGGCGATGCGTGAGATCGAGGCTGCAGTCAGCAAGGACACGACGGCCACCGGGCCGACGGCTAAAGATCGGCTTGTGCCGAATACTGCATAAAGTGTGATAGGCAGGATAGAGGCGTAAAGACCCATTTGCGGCGGAAGGCCCGCGAGCATGGCATAGGCCAAGGATTGCGGAATTAACATGATGGTCACAATCACCGCCGCGGTGAGATCATTGGTAAATGACGCGCGATTGTATGTTTTGCCCCAAATCAGAATTGGCAGATATTGGGTGAATATCGCTGTGAGTTTCATGTCAGTGTTCCGGTCAGGATGGGCAGGTGGTTGGCGCATGTCACGATTTTTGCGCGCAACCGGTTTAACTGTGAGAACGCTGTTCTACCGGGCGGCCGCGGAGAGCCTTGGGGTGAGTGCGGTCAGATCGTGCCCAGCAGATTTTGCGGCCGCAAGAATATCATCCACGGATTGCCCAAATTGGGCTTGATGCAAAGCCCAAAGGGCGGTTGCGCGCATGCCGCTGCGGCAATAGGCGAAAATGGGACTTGGGCTTTTTGTGACCATATCCGCAAATTCCGCGATTTGCGCGTCAGAAATTTGACCGGGAACGATGGGCAGATAATACGCCGCAATCTCCAAAGACCTGGACTGCGATTTCAGGGCTTCAAATACCGGTTGACTGGCCCCTTCGCCATCAGGGCGCAGACAAATAACTGATTTGATGCCAGATATTTGAAGATCTTCGATATCATCAATTTCAATCTGGGGTCCAACATAGAACTGATCCGAGAGCTTTTTCATAGACATGGGTTATCCTTTTGCCGCGAGTGTTAATCGGGCAATTGTGTTTCAAAAGTGAGCGGCGGTTTTACAAAGAGTTGATTGGAACTTTCAGGCTTAGGCGCCCCTCGTCATCTGTAGGAACTTCACCCGCCCGCATGTTGACTTGCAGGGCTGGAATGATGAGCTTTGGCATTACCAAGGTGGCGTCGCGCTCGGTGCGCATTTTCACAAAGGCCTCGCGGGTTGCACCGCCGCCAACATGGATGTTGAAGGCGCGTTCTTCTGCCACGGTGGTTTCCCACTGAATATCGCGCCCATTGGGCCCATAGTCGTGACACATAAACAAGCGCGTTTCATCTGGCAGGCTCAATACTTTTTGAATGGAATCATATAAGATCCCCGCATCACCACCGGGGAAATCCGCGCGCGCAGACCCCCCATCAGGCATGAATAACGTGTCGCCTACGAAAGCTGTATCCTCCATGACATGCACCATACATGCTGGGGTATGTCCGGGCGTGGCGATGACGCTGGCTTGCATTTGTCCCACGTGATAGCTGTCCCCGTCTTCAAACAGCGCATCAAATTGTGATCCATCACGCTGGAAAGCGGTTCCTTCATTGAAGATCTTACCAAAGGTCTCCTGCACCTGAATGATTTTCTCACTGATCCCTATTTTGCCGCCCAATTTCTCTTGCAAATAGGGTGCAGCGGAAAGGTGATCGGCGTGCACATGGGTTTCGATGATCCACTGTAGCTCTAGACCACGATCTTTGATCGTTTTTATGATGTCATCGGCGCTTTCAAAGGTGATCCGGCCAGCCGCATAGTCCATATTCATGACAGAATCGATGACGGCGCAGGCATTGCCGCTCGGCTCCTTTACAATATAGCTGATGGTGTTGGTCTGCGCATCAAAGAAGGCCGTAACTTCTGGCTGGTCCAGGGTGCTCGGTTTTGTATCAGACATTGGATCGCCTTTCTGGATAACCTGTAATAACAAAGTTTAAACGCGGCTGTCTCGCCGATGAAGAACGTATTTGGATGCGGCCATCCCTGTCAACATTGTGGCGACAAAGACTAATGAGCCTTCAGCGGCCAGCGGC